>DYCJ01000061.1:7449-12087 GCA_019418195.1 Clostridiales bacterium
TCCCGCTTTTTCAAGGTCTGCAAGTTTCAGATGCGCAGGATTCGGCTTTGCATCCAGCGCCATCATCTTATCCTTATAAAAGTCATAAAAGGCTTCCGGATATTTCATAAAGAAGCTGTGGCTCACCACCTGCTCCGGCGAGTATTTATATTTCTGATGGTAAATTCCGTCCGCACTCCGAAAATCCGGTATCCCGCTTTCTGTTGACACTCCCGCCCCGCCAAAGAAGACGATCCTGCTGCTGTCGTCTATGATCTTCTGAAGCTGTTCGATTTCTTTTTCATACATAATGATCTGCCCCTTTCCTGATTGATGATCCTCTGCATTTTCATAACGATCGAGCCGCCAGATTTCAGTCTGCTTTCAGATGTCCTGCCCCAATATGGTTATCCATGATCTCCAGCATCTTCTCCCGGACAATCTCCGACGTCTCAGGAATCCTTTCATTCCTCTTGCACACCTGGGACTTATGGACCCCGTGCTCTGTCCAGCTTCTGCCCTCCGATGCGTCATTCAGCAAAAGGGGCTGGAAGTTGTCCAGCAGATGAGCAAACTTCGCATCTGCACTCTCATACTCTTCAAATTCATCCCAGAGTCTGCGGAAATATATGCCCTGGTCTTCCGGAAGAAGTCCGAAGATACGATCGGCGGCCTTCACTTCCCGCTCCCGCTTTGTGGCTGCGCCTGCCGCATCATATGCATAAGTATCCCCGGCGTCAATTTCCACCAGATCATGAATGAGCACCATGATCATCACTTTCGTCAGGTCCACGTCTTCTTTCATATGTTCCTTTAAAAGCACGGCGGACAGCGCAAGATGCCACGAATGCTCGGCATCATTCTCCTTGCGCTGTCCGTCTGCCAGATAAGTCTGGCGGAAAATATTTTTTACTTTATCTGCTTCGATGATAAATCTGATCTGCTGCTCCAGTCTCTGTTTCTGCATATCATTCTGTTTTGTTTCCATACCGGTCATCTCCATTTCCTTTCTGCAATGAGCACTCTTCTGCTTTTTATTGTAGCACGCCCGAAAAGATTTTCCCATTAAAAAATCCCCTGTTTACCGCAGATATTGCAGTAAGCAGAGGAATTATATGCACTTTTATTACAGAACTACCTTTCCGCTCTCTACGCCGTTCACGACATAATATGCGGCGGATTCTTCCGGCTTCAGATAAAGCTGTACATCTTTGATATCATCTACGTTCTGATGCAGATCATATGTCCAGATATCTTTTACCTTCTGAAGGATCTCTTCCTGAGAGTACTCTTTTCCAGAGAACTGCAGATACATCTCTGTCTTGATCTCAGCCTTCTTAGCCGCTGCTTTCTTTGTTGCTGTTGTCTTCTTTGCTGCCGTCTTCTTAGCCGCAGTTGTCTTTGCTGCTGTTGCCTTCTTTGCAGTAGTCTTCTTTGCTGCTGTCTTCGCTGTTGCAGCTTTCTTTTCTTCTGCTGCCGGTGTATCTACTAAAACTCCTGCTTTTGTCTCAAGTTTTTTCGTTGTATCTTTCTTTGTCTCGATCGCTTTCGCGCTCTCTGCCTTTACAGTCTTGGCTGCTGCTTTTGCCGGTTCTGCTTTCGCTGTTTCTTTCGCCGGCTCCGCTTTTACTGCTTTTGTCTCAGCCTTTACAGGTTCTGCCTTTACTGTCTTAGCTGTTGTCTTTGCTGCCCCAGTTGATTTCTTTACTGCCATAATACTTGTCCCTCCTAAAATAACTTACCAAGTATTTCCGACTACGGCCTCATTCCGGTCGTGCCATTAAATATTCAACTCAATCCTCTAGTTCCATAGGGGATTGTACCTCATTTTTGGAAAAAGGTCAAATTTTTTTGTTTCTTTCACATCAATTATTCATCTGATCGTTATATCCCCTGAAAAAGTCTGACAATCCGGTGAGCGTCTTTATTAAGACTGGCACTTCATTTTCATCGAGCCTGCTGATCACCGCTTCTGTCATCTGGCGATGATACTCACGATGATGTTCGTACGCGCGCTTTCCTTTTTCAGTCAGCTTTAGAAATACAACGCGTCTGTCCTCTTCACTTCTCTGCCTTGTTACATATTTTTTATTGACAAGACTGTTGACAGACGTTGTGAGCGAACCCGCTGTGATACCCAGCTTTTTCGCCACCACAGACATGGTATTTTCACCGGACAGCCCGACTGCCTCTATGATGTGCATATCATTATTTGTGATATCCTTAAACTCATCCGTAATGATCGCTTCTTCTTCCAGCTTCAATATTTCATTGAACAGATTTACCAGAATATCATTGATGGTTTCATGTGGGTCCATCCGGTTTCTCCTTTCCGTCAGGCAAATAATTCCTGAACCGCTTCTCTTACAGTATCAATCTTCTGCGCTTTCCACGCTTTTGCTCCGCAGAAGAGCAGACCTTCTTCAATATTTCCTTTTACTGCATTGATCAGTCCGTCTGTAATACAATACGGGATGTCAGCGGGACTACATTTTGCCAGACATCTGTGACATGGACTGTGGGGAATCTGCTCACCATCCGCCACCCGTCTCATGAGCGGGTTGATGATCGCACGTCCGGGCATTCCCACCGGGCTTTTCACAATTGCAATATCCTTTGCAGATGCGTGGATATATGCTTCTTTGTAGCGGATATCGGCATCACACTCTTCTGTCGTGACAAAACGGGTCGCCACCTGTACACCGTCAGCTCCCAGATCCATGACACGTTTTACATCGGTGCTGTCATAGATACCGCCTGCGACCACAACAGGGATTTCTACGCCGTACTTCTCACCGTATTTCTTCACAGTGCGGATAATACGCTGTATTTCCTCACCGTAGGTTTCCAGTGTATATTCCGAGAGTTCTTCTTTCCTGAACCCCAGATGTCCTCCGGCCTGAGGTCCCTCGATCACTACAAGGTCTGCCGTCCTCCTATATTTTCTGTCCCAGTATTTCAGGATCACATTCGCTGATTTATCAGTGGATACGATCGGAGCAATCTTTGTATTGCTTCCCTCTGTGAGCGCAGGAAGGTCTGTAGGCAGTCCGGCACCTGATATGATGATATCCGCACCTGCTTTAACAGCCGCCTTTATGTGTGCGGCATGTTCTTTCAGTGCCGTCATCACATTGTATCCTATGATCCCGTCCGGCGAAATCGTGCGCGCCTTGTTCATCTCACTCTCTATCGCCCTCAGATTGGCTCCCGCCGGATCTTTATCAAAATCCGGTTCCCTGTAGCCGATCTGGGCCGTGGAAATGATTCCGATGCCGCCCTCTTTTGCAACTGCCCCTGCCAGTCTGCCAAGGCTTATACCTACGCCCATGCCGCCCTGGATCAGTGGGATACGAGTCAGTTTTTCACCAATCTTCAGATTCTTCATATTAAACCTCACATCCCGCGGAATCTGTCATAACGCCTCGCGGTCAGCTCATCTACGCTATACTCTGTATAGTTTTCGAGAAATGCAGCGATCCGTCCGTCCAGATCCTCACACACGCCTTCCATATTTTCATCCGTGAATCCTTCCGGCTCCGGGATGACCTGCTCAATAATGCCGAGGCGTTTCAGATCCCCTGCCGTCAGCTTCATAACTTCCGCAGCCTCGCTGGCTCTCTTGCTGTCTTTCCAGAGAATGCTTGCAAATCCTTCCGGTGAAAGCACTGAGTAGACAGCATTCTCAAGCATCCATACTTCATCTGCGACCGCCATGGCGAGCGCGCCGCCGCTTCCGCCTTCCCCGATCACGACGGAAAGTACCGGAACTTTCAGACCGGAAAGTTCAAACAGGTTTCGGGCGATGGCCTCTCCCTGCCCTCTTTCTTCCGCTTCCAGTCCACAGAACGCACCCGGCGTATCTACGAAACAGATGACCGGACGGCTGAATTTTTCAGCCTGTTTCATGAGACGGAGTGCCTTGCGGTATCCGTCCGGCGACGGCATGGAGAAATTGCGGTCCAGATTCTCTTTTGTCGTCTTCCCCTTCGCCTGAGCGATCACAGTCACGGGGATTCCATGGAAATACGCGATTCCCCCGACAATGGCATGGTCGTCCTTAAAATAGCGGTCTCCGTGAAGTTCCATAAAATCCGTAAAGAGAGCGTCAATATAGTCTGTTCCCACAGGACGGTCTTTCTTTCTGGAAATCTGCACACGCTCCCATGCGTCCAGTGAATCCTTGATCTGTTCTTTTACCGTTTCAGACTGATCGTCCGCATTCTGTTTTGCCTCATCCTTAAGGGCAGCTTTTACTTCTGAAGCGTCAGCTAAGCGATGCATCTCAAGGATTTGCGCGAGCACATCTTTTAACTCTTCTCTCTCTACAATACGGTCCACGAATCCGTGATCCAGAAGGAACTCAGAACGTTGAAAGCCTTTCGGCAGTTTCTGGCCAATGGTCTGCTCGATGACACGCGGTCCCGCAAATCCGATCAGTGCTTTCGGCTCTGCCAGGATGATATCGCCCAGCATAGCAAAGCTTGCCGTCACACCTCCGGTCGTAGGATCTGTCAGCACTGATACGTAGAGCTGTCCGGCATCACTGTGTTTCTTAAGTGCTGCCGACGTCTTCGCCATCTGCATCAGAGACACGATTCCCTCCTGCATACGCGCGCCGCCGGAACATGTAAAGATAATTACGGGAAGCTTTTCCTG
>DYCJ01000062.1:0-3581 GCA_019418195.1 Clostridiales bacterium
CACTGTATCCGAGTGATTTTCGGATATTTTACTGAGAAATGTCTCTCAGATAAATTAGAATAAATCTTATTCTTCCGTGGCAGTTTCTTCCTCTTCTGTATCAGCCGCAGCTACATGTACTTCAGTAACGGTAACTACAGTTGCCTCCAGATCAGTTGTCACATCAACGTCTTTATCTTTTGCAATGTCAAGATCTTTTACGCGGATCGTATCGCCGACTTTCAGGTCACCGACATCCAGCTCGATCTTCTCAACCAGAGCTGACGGCAGTGCTTTGAAATCTACTTCGTGGAGCATCTGCTGCGATACGCCTGCTACCAGTTTATCAGCATTTATCAGATGGATTTCTGCAGATGAGTGAACTTTCTCGGTGCTTACGAGTGCCTGGAAATCAATCTCATCTACTCCGCCTTTTAACGGATTGTAGTCAACCTCTTTGATCAGGGCATCGTATGGCTCTCCGTCAACTTCCAGACGGATCCTGCCGCCTTTACCTTCTGTCTTGAGAAGTTTCTCCACATCGCTCTTTGTCATCTTGAGCGGAATGGACTCTTTCATCTCACGGCCGAAGATACAGCCTGTAACAAATCCCTCACGTCTAAGTTTCTTGGCTTTGATTGTCATGTCTCTTTTTTCAGCTTTTAAAGTATTCATTTATCTTTTCCTCCAATCACTGAATCACGCTTAGCAGCCTTCAACTTTGTATTAACAAATAGGTGTTGTTAAGTGTATTTCTTTGTTACACCTACAGTATAGCACCGTTGTCAAGGGGTGATTTACAAGAAAAATCCGGTGTGTTAAGATAAGGGATAGAAATGGCTTGAGAAAAGGGAAAGGCAGGACAGGCAGTATATGAAATTAATGATCGCATCAGACATTCACGGCTCTGCATTTTACTGCGGGCAGATGCTGGAAGCATACCGAAGAGAAGGCGCAGACAGGCTGTTGATACTGGGAGATATCCTTTATCACGGACCGAGAAATGATCTCCCGGAGGGCTATGCACCCAAAGAGGTGATCGCTATGCTCAATCCGATGAAAACGCATCTTTTATGTGTGAGGGGAAACTGCGATACGGAAGTAGACCAGATGGTACTGGAATTTCCGGTCATGGCGGATTACTGTTTCCTGGAGCTTCCGGCAGGAGGGACAAAAGACCGGGAAGCGGAACCGGAGCGGACAGATGTGTGTATGGAGACCATCAGTATATTTGCCACTCACGGGCATGTATATCATCCCAATAACCTTCCGCCGATGAAGGGCGGCGATATCCTGCTGAACGGGCATACACATATACCGGCATGTGAGGAGCTTACGGATACGCGCGGCAACAGATACCGGTATCTGAATCCGGGGTCCGTATCGATCCCCAAAGAGGGCTCTGCCCACAGCTATATGATTTATGAGAATGGATGTTTCCGGTGGAAGAATATACAAGGGGAGGAATACATGACATGGAAGACCGATTCGCGCTCTTGATCGATGCAGACAATGTATCTGCTAAATATATCCAGCCGGTCCTGGATGAACTTTCAAAATACGGGAAAGTGACATATAAGAGAATCTACGGGGACTGGACAAAGACGAATAATGCAAGCTGGAAAGAGGAACTTCTGCAGAATTCGATCACACCGATCCAGCAGTTCAGCTACACATATGGGAAAAATGCGACGGATTCAGCTATGATCATCGATGCGATGGACATGCTGTATACGAGCGATCTGGAAGGGTTCTGCCTTGTGTCCAGTGACAGTGATTTTACCAGGCTGGCAAGCCGTCTGCGCGAGAGCGGTAAGACGGTGATCGGGATGGGGGAGGACAAAACGCCGTCCCCGTTCCGCAAGGCCTGTGATATATTTACAGAGCTTGAGCTGCTGCTTGAAGACAGTACAATGGATAAGGATGAGAGAGAGGAAAAGAACACAGTTCATCATGTACACGGGAAAGAGCAGAAGAAGCGGACCGTCGTATCCAAAGAACAGGTCGAGGAAGCTGTGGTCAAGATCATCACAGAAAACCAGAATGACGACCGTGAGACAGGTCTGGGCGAGGTCGGGAGCCGTCTGGTCAAGCTGTATCCGGATTTTGATGTGCGGCGTTACGGCTACAGCCTTCTGTCGAAATTCCTGGAGACGCTGCCGAAGCTGAAACTGATCCAGGAAGGGACAAAAGTTTCGGTGACGTTATATGAAGATAAGAGCCGGAAAGAGATGCTGGAGGAATATATCCTGCAGCAGATCAGAAGCGGCGGCAAATACGGAATCGCGCTCAGTTCTCTCGGGAACCGGATCAGGATGAAATTCGGGGATTTCAAAGTACGGGATTACGGGTTCTCCCAGTTTAAGCAGTACATCCAGAGCTTCCCGGATGTGGAAATCGTGGATGACGGGGAACGGACGAGAGCGGTATATGTAAAAGAAGTATAACTCGAAGCATAACTTTGAAAAATAATGCGTGAGAACAAAAATGTCTATACGGGGTCTGCCATACCGGGCTGGAATATTTCGGCCGGTGCGGCAGGCCTTTCTGTATGTATTGCCGAAAGTGAGTGTGATTTTTGTAAAATATTTGTAAATTCATGTGTCTTGTCACCTGTAAAATCAAGCGGTATAATGTGTAATATTGGATAAAGGGGTGTACACATGACAGTCAGAGAAGAAATCGAACAATTGAAAAAAGAGAAAAATGCGGTAATACTTGCTCATTATTATGTCAGACCGGAGGTGCAGGAGATCGCGGATTACATAGGGGATTCTTTCTATCTCAGCAAAGTGGCAGTGGGATTGAAGGAGCAGACGATCGTTTTCTGCGGTGTTTCATTCATGGGGGAGAGTGCCAAGGTGCTCAATCCGGACAAGACAGTGCTCATGCCGGACATCCATGCGGACTGTGCCATGGCCCACATGGCTGATCCGGAAACAATCCGGCGGGTAAGAGAGAAGTATGAGGATGTGGCAGTTGTATGTTACATCAATTCTACGGCGGAATTAAAAAGATATTCTGACGTCTGTGTTACATCGGCAAATGCGGTACAGATCGTAAAAGCGCTTCCGAACAGAAATATCTTCTTCATCCCGGACCGGAATCTGGCGCATTTCGTGGCGGAACAGGTGCCGGAGAAGCATTTTATATTCAACGAAGGATTCTGTCCGGTCCATGAAAATATACAGACGGACCAGATCAGAAAAGCAAAGAAGGAGCATCCGGATGCTGAAGTGCTGACCCATCCGGAATGCATGCAGAGGGTTCTGGAAATGTCAGATTATGTGGGCAGTACATCCGGGATCATCAAGTATGCAGGGGAGAGCAGCGCAGACGAGTTTATCATATGCACAGAGAACGGAGTCATAGCTGAGCTTGAAAAGAGATATCCGGACAAGAAGTTTTATTTCACCGATACAGTGCCGGTCTGCGGAGATATGAAACTGATTACTCTGGAAAAAATCCTACATGTGTTAAAAACCGGAGAAAATGAAGTGACGCTGGATGAAAGACTCCGGGAAAAATCGGAGAAACCTTTAAAAGAAATGTTGAATCTGGCAAAGCAGGCTGAACAGGAAAAGAAAGACTGAAACAGCAAC
>DYCJ01000062.1:3591-11932 GCA_019418195.1 Clostridiales bacterium
GCAACGGATCAACAGGAAGAAAGAAGAGAGATAAAATGGACAGTAAGCGGAATGAGGAAATGGAAACTGAGAGAGAAATGCAGGAGGATGTAGTGATCGTGGGAACCGGTGCGGCAGGTCTTTTTGCTGCCCTGAATCTGCCCCGGGACAGGAAAATCCTTATTATTACAAAGAAAGATGCCGAGAGTAGCGATTCTTTCCTTGCCCAGGGCGGAATCTGTGTGCTCAGAGATCAGACGGACTATGAGAGTTATTTCGAAGATACGATGCGGGCAGGACATTATGAGAATAGAAAAGAATCTGTAGATATCATGATCCGGAGTTCCAGGGAGATTATCAGGGAGCTGATCGGATATGGCGTGAAGTTTGAGCGGAGAGACAGCGGCACGGAACAGGATGCGCCGGAGGCTCAGGAAAAACCGGAAAAGCCGGATAAACAGGAGACGGAAGGGCAGGAAAACTTTCTGGATGATTATGCATTTACCAGAGAGGGCGCCCACTCCAGACCGCGTATCCTGTTCCATGAGGATGTGACCGGAAAAGAGATTACGAGTAAGCTGCTCGCACAGGTGCGTTCTCTTGAAAATGTTCGTGTCATGGAGTACACTACTATGACGGATATCATTGTAGAAGAAACGGATGTGCAGACGGGAGAAAACGGTGTGCAGTGTGCGGGGATCATTGCGGAGGACGCTCAGGGAAATGTACTGAAGATCTATGCGCCGTATACAATCCTTGCAAGCGGCGGCATTGGCGGGCTGTATGAGCACTCTACCAATTATCCTCATCTTACAGGGGACGCCCTGCGTATTGCCGAAAAACACGGGATACGTCTGGAACATCTGGACTATGTGCAGATCCATCCGACGACGCTGTATTCTAAGAAACCCGGGCGAAGATTCCTGATCTCAGAGTCTGTCAGGGGAGAGGGAGCTATTTTGCTCGATAAGAACGGAAAGCGTTTCACGGACGAGCTTCAGCCCCGCGATGTAGTCACGGCGGCGATCCGGGAACAGATGGAAAAGGACGGGACAGACCATGTCTGGCTGTCCATGGAACGGATCGACAAAAATACGATACTGAATCATTTTCCGAATATATACGAGCACTGTCTGGAAGAAGGGTACGACGTGACAAAAGAGTGGATCCCGGTCGTGCCGGCACAGCATTATTTCATGGGCGGTATCTGGGTGGACAGTGACAGCCAGACTTCCATGGAGCATCTGTTTGCAGCGGGCGAGACGAGCTGCAATGGAGTTCACGGGGCAAACCGTCTGGCCAGCAACTCCCTGCTGGAGAGCCTTGTTTTTGCGCAGCGGGCCGCGCAGAAAATCGCGGCCGGGCTGGATGTAGAGACAAAATCCGCAGGAAGGGAATCCGGGGAACTGGAGGAAACGGCATAAGAAAGCAGAAGAAAGTGGGGAACGATCATGAACAAGATCACAATGACGCTTCAGGCAGATCATCTGATCCTTGAAGCGCTGAAGGAAGATATATCAAGTGAAGATGTAAGTACAAATGCGGTGATGAAAGAGGCGGTTGCCGGCGAGGTGGATCTGATCTGCAAGCAGGACGGGATCATAGCCGGGCTGGATGTGTTCCGCAGGGTGTTTGAACTGCTCGATGCAGATACGACAGCAGAGTTTTTCTGCAGCGACGGAGATGAAGTGAAAGCGGGACAGCTTATGGGGAAGGTGAGAGGAGATATCCGTGTCCTCTTATCCGGTGAGCGAGTGGCGTTGAATTATCTCCAGAGGATGAGCGGGATTGCCACATATACCCATTCGGTGGCAGGGCTTTTAAAGGGCAGCAGGACAAAACTCCTGGATACACGAAAGACCACGCCCAATATGCGGATCTTTGAGAAATACGCAGTCCGGGTGGGCGGCGGATACAACCACAGATATAATCTATCTGACGGTGTGCTTTTGAAAGATAATCACATCGGCGCTGCCGGCGGGGTGGCCCAGGCTGTGAAGATGGCGAGAGAATATGCACCGTTTGTCCGGAAGATAGAGGTGGAAGTGGAAAATCTGGATATGGTCCGCGAGGCGGCCGAGGCGGGAGCAGATATCATCATGCTTGATAATATGTCTCCTGACGAGATGCGCGAGGCGATCCGGATCATCGACGGACGGGCACAGACGGAGTGCTCCGGCAATGTGACGAAAGAAAATATTGCAAGGCTGACAGAGCTCGGAGTGGATTATATTTCCAGTGGAGCGCTGACACATTCTGCATCTATACTTGACATTTCAATGAAAAACCTGCATGCTGTAGAGTGAGAATGAACAGAAACTTTCAGCGGCGCGCATGTACAGAGAAGATCTGTTCTGCGCGCCCTTTTCATTTTAGGGGAAGATTTTTTAATTTTCCTGGTATATAATACGAGGAGGAAATCTGATGACAGGTTCAGACAGAAGGAGCGCGATCGTAGAGCGCATCCGGAACAGTGAGATACCTGTATCCGGAAAGAAGCTTGCCGCTGTGTTTGATGTGAGCCGGCAGGTGATCGTTCAGGATATTGCACTGATCCGCGCAGCCGGGTATGACATTATATCTACAAACAGAGGATATATTATAAATGAGCCTCATTTGGCAAGACGTGTCTTTAAAGTGAGGCACACGGATGAACAGCTGGAAGAGGAGCTCAATGCCATTGTCGATCTGGGCGGCAAAGTCTGTGATGTGATAGTGAACCACAGAGTATACGGGCGGCTGGAGGCGGAACTCAACATTACTTCCAGACGGAAGGTGGCGGAGTTTATTGCCGATATAAAAAACGGGAAATCCAGCCCGCTTAAAAATATTACATCCGATTACCATTATCATACAGTTGAGGCGGACAGCGAGGAGACGCTGGATCTGATCGGGAACATGCTGCGTGAAAAAGGATTTCTTATAGAGTTATAGTGGAAATGGAGAATTTATGGAAGATATCATCAAATTACTCGACAGAGTTTTAAATATAGATTTTATCCGCGCGGTGCTCAGTAATCCGCGGGATAAAGAGGGCATAATAAAGGTGAAAGTCCGGCCGTTGGAGAAGAAAGGAAATTTGTTATTCCAGTTCGAGGCTTTTACGGCGAAACAGGCATTTCACAGGAATCTGGAAAAAGAGGAGGCAAAAGCACAGTTTGCCGAATATGCGGAGCAGTTCCGCCAGATGCAGATAGAGACTGTGAGTGACATATATACGGTACTCATCAGCAAGAAAGGAAAGATCACGGTCAAGAGAAAGCAGCGCAGGGAGAAGGCACAGGCGG
Organism: Clostridiales bacterium; assembly: GCA_019418195.1. Taxonomy (GTDB): domain Bacteria; phylum Bacillota; class Clostridia; order Lachnospirales; family Lachnospiraceae; genus Mediterraneibacter. The sequence goes on from DYCJ01000062.1 coordinate 6,858, forward strand.
CAGACCTGTCCCATAACCGTAAGAAACAGTATATTCTGGAAGAAGGAATCCCGGTGCCTTTCCTCAGAGATCTGGGTGTAATGACAGAGGACGGGAAGATCGTCAGGACAAAGACCGATAAATTCCGCCAGATCAACCGGTTTCTGGAATTTATAGAAGATATTCTTCCGCAGCTCGATAAGGAGAGAGAGCTTACGATCCTTGATTTTGGATGTGGGAAATCTTATCTTACATTTGCCATGTATTATTATCTGCATGAGCTGAAAAAATATGATATCCGCATTATCGGTCTGGATCTGAAAGAGGATGTGATCGGGCACTGCGGAAAACTGGCAGAGAAATACGGCTATGAGAAGCTGACGTTTCTGGTGGGTGACATCGCGGATTATAAGGGTGTCGATCAGGTGGATATGGTCGTCACGCTTCATGCCTGCGACACAGCGACAGACTATGCCCTGGCAAAGGCAGTCGGCTGGAATGCAAAAGTGATCCTGTCGGTGCCGTGCTGTCAGCATGAACTGAATATACAGCTTTCGGATTCCGGCAGACATGAGAATGGAAACGGCGGGGAGATCAGAGGAGAGGTTTCGGAGATGCTTGCTCCGGTCATGGACTACGGGCTTCTGAGAGAACGTTTCGCAGCTCTTGTGACTGACGGCCTGCGCGCAAAATATCTGGAGAATATGGGGTACGAGACACAGGTGCTCGAATTTATCGATATGGAGCATACGCCGAAGAACATCCTGCTCCGCGCGCTGAAGAAAGAATCGTCCGGAGGAAATGTGTCAGATGCCGGAAAAGATCCGGGCAGGAACCGGACCGCAGACCAGAAAAAAGAGAAAAAAGCAGCAGAAGATATTGCAAAATGTGAACAGTTTCTGCAGGCTGACCTGACATTGGGACGTCTGCTTTCAGATAAAAGGGAGAATAAATAAGGATGAAAAGAAGGATCATCAAAGTGGGAGTGCTGGTCGCTGTGTTTATCGCGGCACTTGTGATCAGCAGCCTGGTCATAAACAGTGGAACAGATGACGAGATCGTTGATATGGGGGCGCCTACGCTTCCGCGGATTTCATTTACGGTAGACGGAACAGAAGTGAATCCGCTCTTCGGTTATGTGCAGGATATGGATATCACAGCCATGCGGGATACGATCACACCGTTGAATCCGGACGGTTCGCTGACGATGAATATAGAAGCGGACGGAAATGAAATCTCTGATATCCGGTATGAGGTATATTCGCTGGACGGAGAGGACATGTATACGGACGGTGAAGCAGATGTACCGGCAGAGGGAGAACAGGCAGCCCTCTCCATCGGGAACATTCTCTCCGGTGACGTGCGTGAGGCGGTGCTCAAGATAATTCTGACAGTGGATGAGGAGACAGTCAGCTATTATACAAGGCTTGCTTCACCGTCGGACCTGACAACATCCGAGTGTCTTGCATATGCGTTGGATTTTCATGACAAAGCGATAAATAAAGAAGGAACAGAGGATCTGGAAAGCCATCTGGAGCCGAGTGAAGAGAGCGACAATACGACGTATCAGACGGTCAATATCCATTCTGATGTCACGCATGTACAGTGGGGAGATCTCTCGCCTGAGATTGTCGGAAACGTGGAGTGGAGCATCAAGGAGAGCAACACGGTATATACTTCTATTTTGGCGAAGTATCAGGTTTCCTGCCAGGATGAAAACGGCGATACCGCCCTTTACAATGTGAAGGAATTCTTCCGTGTGCGTTTCCTCGTAGATACGATCTATCTGCTGGATTATAACAGAGATATGGAACAGATCTTCCAGGGAACTGCATCGGAGTTTGATGATAATGGGATACTGTTCGGAATTACATCACAGGATGATATCCAGTATGAGACAAACAGAGATGAGACGATCGTTGCGTTTGTCCAGGAGAGGAATCTCTGGCTGTATAATGGCGAGGCAGATGAACTGACGGAAGTATTCAGCTTCTCAGATCAGGAAGGCCGCGATATGCGGAGCAGGAATGACCAGCATGCAGTCCGGATCATCAGTATGGATGATGACGGAAATCTGGCATTTGCAGTTTACGGATATATGAACCGCGGTTATCATGAAGGAGAAGTCGGGGTCGGAATCTATTATTTCAGTGCCGATACAAATGCGATCGAAGAGAAAGCCTTTATACCAAGTACCAAGTCCTATGCGATCGCGGCAGATGAACTCGGGAAAATGGTGTACTACAATCACGACCAGTCCATGCTCTATGTGCTTGCTGACGGAACCCTGTATCAGATCGATCTGGACAATGATGAGCAGACGACGTTAGCAGAAGGTCTCACGGAAGAGCAGTATGCTGTATCCGATGACGGACATCTCATGGCATATCAGACAACCGGCAGCTCAGGAGACAGCGAAGAAAATACGGGAGAAAATTCAGGAGAAAATAACGCGGATGCTGGTACAGATACAGCCGGTTCCGGGCTCTGTGTGATGAATCTGAGGAGCGGTGATACGTATACGATAGATGCTGGGGAAGGCGAAACTGTGCGGCCGCTCGGGTTTATTAACGGGGACTTCGTATTTGGGAAAGCGCGTTCGGCAGATGCCGGCGTGACGGTCGCCGGCGAAGAAATCAGCCCGATGTATGAGATTGAGATACGAAATTCTGATAATAAAACAGAAGCGCAGTATTCATTTGAAGATCAGGGCATCTATACAACAGATATCCTTATAGACGGAAATCTCCTGACCCTTAACCGGGTTGTGAAAGAAGGAGATACCTACAATTCTACTTCTCAGGAATATATTACAAACAATCAGGAACGGGAAGAGTCAGCTGTTTCACTGGAGACATATGCAACGGATGTGAAAGAGACACAGGTGAGAATGACATTTGCAGACGGAATCGGTAATGCAGAACCGGAACTTGTAAAGCCGGGGCAGATTGCTTCCCGCGAACCGCTGACAGTCACTCTGAGCGGCGGCGACAGTGGAGAAAAGTTCTACGTGTATGGCATGGGTGAACTGGTTGCGGTATATGATCGGGCAGGATATGCAGTCCAGAAAGCCAATGAGGTATCAGGAGTGGTGATATCGTCAAATCAGCAATACGTCTGGGAGAGAGGAAACAGAGATCTTGTATATTCCACGGATGCGGCATCATTTGGCAAAGAAAGCGGGGAGACTTCGCTGGCAGCCTGTGAGCGGTATATGGAACAGTATGAAGCCCACCAGATCGATCTGACGGGATGTACGCTGGACCAGGTGCTTTACGTGATCAACAGAGGATGCCCTGTGATAGCGCTGATCGATGCGGATCATGCGGTCCTGCTGACAGGATACACAACGACAGATATAACGTACATCGATCCGGATGACGGTGGATCCCATACAGTAGGAATGAGTACAATGGCAAGCCAGACGGAGAGCAGCGGAAATGTGTTTATTGGATATATAAGGTAGCAGTTTGAACTGAACTGTATTAAGTAAAAAAACTTCCCGGATGCGGAGAGATCCGCATTTGGGAAGCTTTTTAATATTACTTTCTTATGACAGACTATACAGTTGTCTTAAATAATAATCCTCTGTATCTGTTCAGCGCCGTGTACAGGATCAGTCCGAGCACTCCGCAGGAAATCACCTCTCCGATACCGACAGTCAGCATCATAAACGGGATCGGCAGCGGCACCATGTAGCCGTATTTTAACACGAACGGTACAACGATCACATTTGCAATGATCGGCGGAAGCGGTGCAAGATATTTACTCTTGTTTCTCAGCATCCATGTGAAAACTGCGCCGATCAGTGTGGCAAGGCTTCCGAAGATGATATCCGGAAGAATACATCCGCCAAGGATATTGCTGATGAGGCATCCTAGAAATACACCTGGGATAGCTGCGGGGGTAAATGCCGGAAGAATGGTCAGTGCCTCGGAAATACGGACCTGAACCTCTCCGTAACTGAATGACGCGCCGATAAGAGTCAGCACGACGTAGATCGCGGCGATCATAGCCGCCTGTGCTATGAACAGCACTTTGCTTGATTGATTGTTTTTCATTTTTCTGTTCTCCTTTAGTTTTGTTTTACGAGTGGAAGGTCTCGAACACTCGGCACATTTTACGGCGGTGACCGCCGGAAAGCCCTATAGACCTTATTTTTTACGGGCTTTGCAACGTGGGATAGTATAACATGGTATTGGTGCAAAATCAAGAAAAGTACCAAAAAAGTACCAAACGAATAGATGGATCGGTGATTATCCCTTCAGCAGCTCATCGATCATCCTGGATGCTTCACTCCGTGTGATCGTCTCCGGATTCCATTGGAGTTTTGCTTGTTTCTTACGTATCAGATTGTTCAGAAATGCAATCTGTTTCGGTGTGGCAGGCTGGGGCTTCTTTACTTTATATGTAAGCTGTACCGGTTTGAAAATCTTCGGGTCTTTTTCTTCAAAATAGTGAGCCAGTGTCTGATAAAGCTTGGCGGTCGCAAGCGCATCATGGTATGCACGGTGGGCGGATTTATTTTCAATATTATAATAGTAGCACAGGCTGCCAAGGCTTTTAGAATCCAGTTCTTTGAGTGTTTTCTGGGCGATTTTCAGCGTATCGATCCCCATTTTCTCAAAGGGCAGTCCGTCTGCGGCAGCGCTGCATTTCATAAAGCTGTAATCAAAAGATACATTGTGTCCGATCAGTACATCCTCTTCACAGAAGTCAAGAAAATCTGCGACAACACTGCATCGCGGGCGTGCTTCCGCTACCATCTCATTGGTAATCCCGGTCAGGGATGTGATTGCGGGTGAGATGGAAGTGGTTGGCTTTATAAATTCCATGAAGCGTTCCGCCACTTTCCCGTCTCGCACTTTCAGAGCACCAATCTCTATGATCTCATTTTCGAGCGGATTCAGTCCCGTTGTCTCAACGTCAAATGCTATATATGATTTCAACATGATGAAAATCTCCTTTTCTTTCGCTATTATACTTGAAAACAACAGAAAATGACAGCAAAGTTTTTGTGATGGTTTACATCAAATCTTGATCTTTTTTAATCTGCACAAATATAACCAAATTATGAAAATTATAAACAATTTATA
>DYCJ01000063.1:0-10026 GCA_019418195.1 Clostridiales bacterium
GTGTAATTGCGGCAGATGAGACCTTCGGGAAAGAATGGAGATAGCACAGTATACAAAAAAGAAAAACATGTAAGATGCCGGCTTCTGGCAGCGGTCATTCTTCTCCTGATGAGCGCTGCTCTTATGATACTTTCTGCCCGTGTACCGGATTTCGCTGAATGGTATTCGGAGTACATTTATCCGCTGGCGGTAAATACGATCGGACGTGTGAGCGGTATGGTCCCGTTTCCGGTGTCGGAGATCGGGATTTACATCCTGCTGGCGACTTTTTATGCAACACTAATGCGCATGATTCTAAGAGCCGCAGGCGGAAGAAAGAAAGGGAAAGCACCGGCTGCGCTGCTTGTCTCATGGCTCTCCGGAGTCCTTCTGGCAGCAGGAATACTTGCATTTCTCTATACGGCCTGCTGCGGGATCAATTATCACAGGAGATCGTTTTCCGGGGAGGAAGGGATCATTACATATCAGTACAGTGCAGATGATCTGAAAGAAATCTGTGTCTGGCTTACAGAAGAGGTGAATGCCCGTGCGGATACGGTGACAAGAGATGCTGACGGACTGCTTACGCTGGATGGGGCGGAGCGTGACGGTGGTGTAAAGGCCATGCAGCAACTCGCCGTGGAATTTCCTTCTCTTGCCGGCTATTATCCGCAGCCGAAAGAGCTGCTCATATCGGAAATCCTCTCCTATCAGGGGCTGACCGGGATCTATCTTCCGTTTACTGTAGAGGCAAATTATAATGGCGATATGCCGGCGTATGACAAGCCGTTTACTGTATGCCACGAACTGTCGCATCTCAGAGGGTTCATGGAAGAACAGGAAGCGAATTTTATCGCATTTCTTGCGTGTATCGGTTCGGAACGGGCGGACTTCCAGTACAGCGGATATCTGTCAGGCTGGGTGTACTGTATGAATGCACTGTACCGGGCTGACTATGAGAGCTGGCAGGAAGTGCGGGGGATGCTGGATGAGGCGGCGGAGCCGGATCTGACGGCGAACAATGAATTCTGGGACAGATATGAAGGGACCATATCCGAGACAGCAGAACGGATCAATGATACATATCTGAAGGTCAACGGACAGGCGGACGGCGTGCAGAGCTATGACAGGATGGTGGATCTGATCGTGGCATATTTCGGAAATACAGGCTAGATATGTAACCAGCTGAAGGGATAAAGGGTATTACTTATGAAGAGGCTTTTTGGAAAGAAGGAAGCGATCGACGTGGAAGAGGCGCTTCATACATATGGCGATATGGTATACCGGCTTGCTTTGGTGCAGATGAAGAATCGAAGTGAGGCGGAGGACGTATTTCAGGAAGTGTTTCTGCGCCTTGTCCGGTATAAGGACAGGATAGACGGGCAGGAGCATCTGAAGCCATGGCTGATCCGGGTGACGGTCAATTGCTGCCGGAAGCAGTTTGACAGCGCATACCGCAGGCGGACGGTGCCCATCGACCGGGAGATCGGGGAAGAGCAGTCGTATGAGATGGACACTCCGGGGAATCCGGTATATGACGCTGTGCTGGGACTGCCGGACGACTACCGGAGCGTGATCCATCTGTTTTACTATGAGCAGTATTCGGTGCGGGAGATCGCGGAGATACTAGAGCTGTCAGAAGCGGCGGTGAAGACACGTCTTTCGCGTGCAAGAGGAAAGCTTAAAAATACGTTGAAAGGAGAGTATGCCAGTGCAGGAACAGTATAGGGAAGCAAATGACAGGGTCCGCGTGCCTGAAGAACTGCTGCGCCGGACGGAAGCTGCGGTCAGGCAGGAAGAGAAGAAACGGAAAATATATGTATTCCGGCGGTATGCCGCTGTGGCTGCCGCCGCCTGCCTCTGTCTGGTATGCTTTGGCGTGTGGAGTTTCTCAGTGAGGGACCGGATCATTGTACAGGATGTGGAGATCAGCCAAGATGAATTTTCCGCAGGGATGAATCTGGGCGGAAACGGTATTGCCGGAGATGAAGAAGCAATCCGGGACATCACTGCCGGGGACGGAGAAACGGAGGAACAGGACGGTCAGAAGGAAAATACACAGAATACGGACATCCGTGTTGAAAAATATGATTCGGCGGACGAGGTGCCCGGAGAGATGTGGGAGCTTCAGCCCAGCAGGATCAACAGGCAGCAGGTGTATATCGGACGGTCGGGAGATACCTGGTATGCAGTATTTGAAAAAGACGGTGTGTACTGGTTTGCAGAGGCTGACAACACGACAGAAGAGGAGCTGGCAGAATATCTGAAAAATATTTTATAAAATCCTGTAACCTTTCAGGACTGACAGAGGTATTATTATCAGAAACCGATAAACAACAGGAACACAGAGGCTTATAAGGTTACAGTGTGAAGGGTAACCTCATAAGAGGGAAAAGTTTATGAAAAGAAAATATCACAGAGCAGGGATTGCCCTGCTGGCTTCCGCAGCGCTGATGCTCACGGCGTGTCAGGGAACAGGGGGAGGCGGAGACGGTAACCGGGAAGAGGAAGCCGCCATGGCGGCACAGAAACTGGCAGACTCCATCCGCCAGAAATACGATGAGCAGTATGATTATACAGATCCGATCCGGGGCGTTGCCAGAGACGAAAAGCTGACTCTGCAGATGGGATTTGACATCTACGACAGTGATTTTACGGAGTATACTCAGATCGTAAATGTATATCAGGACGCTGAACTGAAACATCCGGCGGGATCACATTTCGAGTGGGACGAGGAGACAAAAGTACTCTCCGTCACTCCTCCGAGATGGAACGCCGGAGGGATATCCACCATCGATCTGGATGAATCCGATCCGGGCTATGATCCGGTGAAAGGTTCTCTGTTTGAAAAAGGCGAGCTGAAAGACTGGGGCAATCTCCCGCAGTATTACATGGTCAGGTATGTGGACACCGAGACCGGGGAGCCGCTGGATAAACCGGTGGTTACCGTATTTACGGTAGATCATGAAGTGAGCCGGGCTCCGAGGGTGTCTATGGGGATCAATGAGGAAGGACTGCCGGTATTCCGCTGGAACGAAGTGCCGGGCGCCGAAAAGTATTATATTATGACTATGACTTACTCGGAGGAAAACGGATATTCCGGAAACGGGCTTGTCAGGGGAAGCACGGAAGAGACGGAATGGATACCGGACTCCACTGCTCAGTTTATCACTTATGCAGTGACTGAGGCCGACCGCCAGAAAGATTATGTGATCGAGAAATACGGAGAAGGAACGGGGGCGATCCAGCGGGAGTCTGAGTATGAGACGTATTACTGTGTGATTGCAGCCTCGGAGGACGGCACTTCGGCGATCAGCAATGTCTTTGATGTGAAAGACATTGCGCGTATGGTGCCGTTTACGGAGGAGACCGGCATGAGCCTCTCGGAAGAAGGCTCCAATTATGTGGAGGATTTCGAGGAAATGCCGAGTTATAAATGGGTCACAATGTGTGACGGCACGCTTGTACAGAAGATCATCAATTATGACTTTGAAAGCGCGGAGCCGGTTACCGAGACATGGGGTGAGTACGAGGAAGAGGATATGTCTGATCTCCGGCTGGTTGAGATGGATCTGATCAAAGTGCCGTATACCATCGACGGAACCGGATTTACCGGAATGGTCGTGATCGAACAGTACGATCCGGATACATGGGAGGACGAACTTGAGAAGATCCATAAGCGGCAGGAAACGTTGAGGACGAAAGGCGGAGCCCGGACGCCGGAACTGACGCAGGAGGATGAGGCACAGGAAGATTCTGATACGGATGGCGAAAACGGCGGGGCTGCAACAGAGCTGGAACAGGGCTATACAGTGACTGCGAACAGTGCGCTCAGCGAGTATCTTGCTGTAAATATGATGAATGCGAATCCGCTGATCAGCCTTGAGGATTTCCCGGAAAGTTCTGACCAGTCCTATCTGCTGGATGCATGGGAAGAAGCAGTGTATCAGAACCCGATGGTGCTGGGAGTCACAAGCGCGTCTATCCTGAGGGACGGGGAGATGCTGGCTGTTTCCTATGATACCGAGGCGGATGTGATCCGCGAGAAACAGGCGGAGATCGCGGCGGAAACAAAACGTGTCGTCTCGGAGATCATCACCGATGATATGAGCGAGCTGGAGAAAGAGATGGCGATCAACCAGTATCTTTGCGATACGGCGGAATATGATATGGCGGCATTGGGGAATGCCGAAGAAAATGATTTTGCGGATGTAGATGCAGAGTTCAATGATTCCTTCACTCCTTATGGAGTACTGCTCAATAAGACCGGGGTATGTTCAAGCTACGCAGGAGCTTTTAAACTTCTGGCGGAAGAAGCCGGACTGGAATGTATTGTGGTCACCGGTTATCTGGACGGAGAACTGCCCCACGCATGGAATAAAGTTAAGATAGACGGGGAATGGCAGATCGTGGACAGCACGAACAATGACAATGAGCTGATCTTTAATGCGCTGCTCAACCTGTCGGACACAGCGGCGGACAAGGTTCTGGTAGAGGACGAAAGATATGCGCTTGATTCCGAGCTTGGCAGTTATCAGGCAAATACAGACGAGAAGGAATACTACCGGATCAATAACCTGTTCTATGAGCAGGATCAGATCACAGCGCCTCTGACAGAGGAGCTGAAAGCAGAAGGAACGGCAGTCCTGCGGACGGATTATACGCTGAGCGATGATGAATTTATGGACATTGCACAGCAGGTGGTCGATCAGTATGGTGCTGACGAACTGGGCGGATATTACTGGATGGGAGTCATCTATCTTACAGATGAATATTGAGAAAGCATTCAGAAACAATATCAAAAAATACAATGGAGGGAAAAGGTATGAAAAAACAAAAAAGATTAATGGCACTTGGAATTACGGCGGCAATGGCGGCAGGGCTGCTTTCGGGCTGCGGGACAAAGGCGACTCCGGAGAATCTCCTGCGGGATATGCAGAAGAACGCGGAGAAAACAGAATCGGCTTTGCTGAACTTTAAGATGGACATAGCCATGGGAGATGGAACGGATGATGTCAGTCTCGGCATGGATATGAATATGGAGACAACCACTGAACCGGAGGCTTCCCACGGAAAAGGGACAGTTTCCATCAGCATGAGCGGTATGGATTTCAGTGTAGAGACGGAGATGTATTCTGTTCAGGAGGATGGAGAATATGTCACTTATACACTGATGGAAGACCAGTGGACAAAAGAAGTGTCGGATGACGGAGAGATGACAGGTGAAGTGGACAGTATTGCGGATAACGTGGAGGAATATGCGGATCAGTTCGAACTGGCAGAAGACCTTGTTACTGTGAACGACAAGGAGTGTTTCGAGCTTACAGGAGAGCTGGATGGTGATCTTTTCTCCGAGATGATGCAGACAGATATGACGGATTCTCTGGCAGGATACGGGATCGATGAGGAAGCTCTGTCCGATATGATGTTCCCATGTACGATCGATATTTATAAAGACAGCATCCTCCCGGCAAGGCTGTACTTTGATATGACAGAGAGCATGGCTCCGCTGATGGAGGACTCGGGAGTGACGGTTTCCGAATGTTATGTGGATATGACATTTATGGAATACGATACAGTTGAAGAAATCACTGTTCCGGACGAAGCGGTCTCAGCAGCGGAAGACGGATCAGACAGCGGACTGGACCTGCCGCAGGATGACACATATGAAGATGAAAGTGTGGTAACACCGGCAGAACCGGCTGAGCAGAGCAGCGAGCTGGGAGACAGCTGGGAGAGCTATACCGTTCAGGTAAATGATACAGTGATCACGCTCCCGTGCACGATCGCTGATCTGGAAGCAGCAGGCGTGAAGATGGATACAGAGTACACACCGTCCGACTATATTGTAAATGCAGGAGAGTATGAACTGGCCTGGTTTATGGTAGACAGCGGAGATTCCATCATGGTGGATATGATCAATACAGGAAGTGAGCCGAAAGAAGTAAAAGACTGTCTGGTCGGTTCGGTCTATGCGGATGCTTACAGCATGACTGAAGGCGGTCTGACCGTGATCTTCCCGGGGGGAATACAGATCGGTACGCCTGAAGCTGACCTTCTGGCAGCATATGGAGAGGCTGATAATGTGTATGAGGATGAGGAATACGGAAACTCCTACTACTGGTATGGTGATGATATGCTCGTAAGTGGATTCAATGCCAGCATTGATCCTGAAACCGGCCTGGTAGAATCACTCAGTATTCAGAATGAAGGTTAGTACAGAGCGGATGAGGGGGACAAAATGTTATACAGACCAGTACTAGCAATGATGATTGCGGCTGCGATATACACTTGCAGTGCGTGCGCAGGGCAGGAAGATGACCTGAAAGATCCCGGGACGGAAGACAGCGCTCAGGAAGATCTGCTCACGGAGGAATATATGCCGGACAGCATGATCTCAGATGTGAGCGGCATACTGGAAGATGACATTGCAGAGCGGGCAGGCAACTATACGGATTCTGTATGCGCCATTGCGTTTTATGAAAATAAAGTTACGGATACGGAATGTGTATACTATGATCTGGAGACAGGCAAGAGATACCGGGCATCCAATCTCTATCTCTTCTCTGATCTGAAGCAGACAGAGCCAGAAGACTATGAGGATGGGGAGAAACTGGCCGGGGAGCTGGAGCGGCATGGAGTTTTTTCATGGAAGTCTGCCATGGATGAAGATAAGAACGGAGAGATCACAGATCCCCAATCTATGACACTGGCAGTGGAATATGCGGACGGAACCGTGTTCCGGGTATCGGCGTCCGGAATACTATCACAGGCGCTTCCTGAAGAGTACGGCGAGGTGAGAGATATGCTGCTTTCAGGAGAAAAATAAGAGGAGAGTCTAACAGGCTGATCCGGATAAAAGACTCAGATTCCTATAGATGATATTACATCGAACAGATTGGAGAAAAAAGATGTATGTCCTTATTCCCTTATTGTTATCCGCAATATGCGCATTTGTAAATCCATTTATAGGATTATTCAGTATATTTACAGCAGCAGAGATTATCATTATCTTCTGTGTAGATATCAATGCAGATATGAGGATTAAACAGAGTTTGAAATTTGCCGAAAAAAATACAGCAGGTGCAGATAAACTGGGAAAATCAGGAAAGAAACTGGTAACGGCAGAGTGCATCCTTATGGTTCTTTTTACCGGAATAACTATAGTAGTGGATCTCGGAGTATGGCTTCTTGCCAGCGGCAGACTTACCGGCAATACTGTGATCATGACACCGCTGCAGGTTGTTGCCGGAGATGAGCTGACGATCAGCGGCATTTTACTTACAGCAGGTATCATACTTCAGATCATTGCCCTGATACTGTCTTTTGTCAGGAGAAAACAGTTGATAAGATGAGGGAGGAAAAGTTATGTTTTGTAGATTTTGCGGAAAAGAACTTCCCGAGGGCGCAAGGTTCTGCAACAACTGCGGCAGGATCGCAGATGTCATGCCGCTTCAGCAGGCTGCGCGCAGGAGACCTATGGCGTGGTTCAAATTTACTATTTATTTCCAGCTATTTGCCAATGCCGCGTGCAATCTGATCATTGCATTTATGTGGATCACAGGACTGCATTACGGGGAATCCGCAGAGTTATATTATGAGACCTGTCCTCCGTTAAAAGTAATAGATGTGATATACGGTCTCAGCTGTATTGCGTGTGCCGCGGGGGCGATCGTGGTGCGGCAGAAACTGGCGCATTATAAAAAGAACGCTCCGACATGGTATATTGGCTTCATTGCAGTAACACTGATACTCGGCTTGATAAGCTCAGTGGCTGTCTATCTGGCAGTCACCTTTGCGTCGGAAGGATATCTGGAGATAAAACTGGCAGAACTGATGCGTTATGCGGTGATTGTGATCGCAGGAGTATGTTTTCATATCCCTTTAAATTATGTTTACTTTATAAAGAGAAAAGACTTGTTTGTAAACTAGATTTACTCCTTTCCCGAAATGTGATAAAATAGCCATGTTGAGCACATAAAATCATTTCATATGATATGCTCATATTGCATGAAATATATGATTCGAGAAGGAGGATTACATGATCAAATTATATGACAACGGCGTCTACCTCTTAAACGGTACCGAGATTGTGGAAGATACAGGAAATGTACAGGTCCCGCTTCCCAAGGAAGAAGCTGCGAAGAACACGATGGCATACAGCATCTTAAGCGCGCATAATACTTCCGGAAATATGCAGAACCTGCAGATTAAATTTGACAAGCTGACGTCCCACGATATTACGTTCGTCGGCATTATCCAGACAGCACGTGCTTCAGGACTTCAGAAATTCCCGATCCCCTATGTGCTGACAAACTGCCACAACAGCCTCTGTGCAGTAGGCGGTACGATCAATGAAGATGACCATATGTTTGGACTGACCTGCGCGAAGAAATACGGCGGCGTCTATGTTCCGCCTCATCAGGCAGTCATCCATCAGTATGCCCGTGAGATGCTGGCAGGCGGCGGTAAGATGATCCTCGGATCTGACAGCCATACACGTTACGGAGCGCTCGGCACCATGGCTATGGGTGAGGGCGGACCGGAGCTTGTAAAACAGCTTCTCAACAAGACATATGATATTAAGATGCCGGGCGTGATCGCAATCTACCTTGACGGTGAGCCGATGAAGGGCGTCGGACCGCAGGACGTTGCACTGGCCATTATTGGCGCGGTATTTAAAAACGGCTATGTAAATAATAAAGTAATGGAATTTGTCGGACCGGGCGTGAAGAAGCTGATCGCAGATTTCCGTATCGGCGTTGACGTTATGACCACAGAGACGACCTGCCTTTCCTCAATCTGGACGACAGATGAGAAGATCGAAGAGTTCTACGAGATCCACGGAAGAAGCGGGGACTACAAAGAGCTGAATCCGGGAGCATGTACATATTATGACGGATGCGTTTATGTGAACTTAAGCGAGATCAAACCGATGATCGCGATGCCGTTCCACCCGAGCAACGTTTATACGATCGATGAGGTAAATGCAAACCTGAAAGATATCCTCCACGATGTAGAGCAGAAAGCGCTTGTAAGTCTTGACGGCGCGGTAGAGTATTCTCTTCAGGATAAGATCCGTGATGGTAAGCTCTATGTAGAGCAGGGCATCATCGCAGGATGCGCAGGAGGCGGATTTGAAAATATCTGCGCGGCAGCTGATATTATCAAAGGACACAATATCGGTTCCGACGCATTTACATTCAGTGTATATCCGGCAAGTATGCCGATTTATATGGAACTGGTGAAGAACGGCGCAGTGGCTGATCTTATGGAAGCAGGAACAGTCGTGAAGACTGCATTCTGCGGCCCGTGCTTCGGCGCTGGAGACACACCGGCGAACAATGCATTCTCCATCCGCCATACAACGAGAAACTTCCCGAACCGTGAGGGAAGCAAGCTCCAGAGCGGACAGATCTCATCTGTGGCGCTTATGGATGCACGTTCTATCGCAGCTACGGCGGCAAACAAAGGATACCTCACACCGGCGACAGCTATGGATGTGGAGTACAAAGGACAGAAATATCACTTTGACAGCAATATTTATGCAAACCGTGTATTTGACAGCCACGGCGTGGCAGATCCGGGCGTTGAGATCCAGTTCGGACCGAATATCAAAGACTGGCCGGAGATGTCCGCACTGCCGGAGAACCTGATCGTGAAAGTTGTATCCGAGATCCACGATCCGGTTACAACAACAGACGAGCTCATTCCGTCAGGTGAGACTTCCTCTTACCGTTCTAATCCGCTGGGACTTGCAGAGTTCGCGCTCTCAAGAAAAGATCCGGCATATGTGGGACGCGCGAAAGAAGTACAGAAAGCACAGAAAGCGATCGAAGCGGGCACATGTCCTCTTGACGCACTGGAAGAATTGAAACCGGTAATGGCGACAATCCGGAAGACATATCCGGAAGCCGGCGAAGGAAATATCGGTGTCGGAAGCACGATCTTCGCTGTAAAACCGGGAGACGGATCTGCACGTGAGCAGGCTGCATCCTGTCAGAAAGTCCTTGGCGGCTGGGCCAATATTGCTATTGAGTATGCCAC
>DYCJ01000063.1:10036-10987 GCA_019418195.1 Clostridiales bacterium
TTCAAGAACGGCGACTATATCTTCGTGCCGGATGTTAGAAAGGCAGTTGAAGAAAAAGCAGATGTCATCAAAGCATATGTAGTCGGCGATGACCTCAAAGAGATCGATCTGAGACTGGGCGACCTGACAGATGCAGAGAGACAGATCATACTGGATGGATGCCTGATCAATTACTATAAAGCAGAGATGTAAATTCCGTATATATTAGATCTGGTTTCAAACCAAATCAGAGGTGTATTCCATAAAATTATGAAATATCAAAAGTTTTCGGACTGCGTTCCAAAAACTTTTGATATTTTTTTTGATTTAGGGTATACTAACCTTAAAAGTTGAGAAGGGTGGTATGCTCATGGTGCTTCAACGGAAAGAATATCTGGATAAACTGATTGCTTTCAAAGATAAACAGCTTATTAAAGTTGTTACAGGCATCCGCAGATGCGGGAAATCTACCCTGTTGGAGATTTATCAGAACTGGCTGCTGGAACAAGGGACAGAAGAGGAACAAATCATTTCAATAAATTTTGAGGATATTGATTTTGAGGAACTGGCTGATTACCGGAAACTATATGCATATTTAAAAGAACGGCTGGTTCCGGGAAAAATGACCTATATTTTCCTGGATGAGATCCAGCATGTTGAGGATTTCCCCAAAGTGGTGGACAGCCTGTATATTAAGAAAAATGTGGATATTTATATCACCGGCTCCAATGCCTATATGCTTTCCAGTGAGATTGCAACTCTGATTTCCGGACGATATGTGCAGATTGAAATGCTCCCATTGTCCTTTAAAGAATATATGGAGAGTACGGGCAGCATGACGGACAGAGGCGTGAAATACACAGAATATCTGGAAAACAGTTCGTTCCCTTATACCCTGGAACTGAAAGGGCAGCCAGACGAAATCAGGGATTACCTGGAAGGTCTGTACAATACGATCGTCGTCAAAGATAT
>DYCJ01000063.1:10997-11873 GCA_019418195.1 Clostridiales bacterium
CGGATACTATGATGCTCAAAAGCGTCCTGCGGTTTGTGTTTGACAACATCGGGAATCCTCTTTCTTCTAAGAAGATTGCGGATACAATGACTTCCGATGGACGGAAAATTGATACGAAAACGGTAGAAAAATATCTGGAGGCTCTGACAGAAAGCTATATTATTTACCAGGCAAAGCGGTATAATATCAAAGGAAAGCAATACTTGAAGACCTTGGAAAAGTATTATGTCGTGGATATAGGCCTTCGTTATATGCTGCTGGGCTCAAGGCAGATGGATGCGGGGCATATTCTGGAAAATGTGGTGTATCTGGAACTGCTCCGCAGGGGATATGATGTATATGTGGGGAAAATTGATTCTTTTGAAGTCGATTTTGTCGCACAGAACAGCAAAGGGATACGGTATTATCAGGTCGCCCTTTCCGTACGGGATGAAAAGACGCTGGAACGAGAACTGAGACCACTTATGGTAATCCGGGATCACTATCCCAAAATGATATTGACACTTGATGATGACCCGGAAGTACAGTATGACGGGATACGCCGGATCAATGCCAGGGATTGGCTTCTCGGATTGACAGACAACTCTTTGTAAATATTGTTCAGATTTTGATATTTACGTCTGAAATTCGTTTTTCAAGGCCAGGAAAGAAAGCCGCCGGGAGATATGTGCTGACAACACATATCTCCCGGCGGATACTTTTCAATCCGGAAAGAACAATTTACAGTGTATCACCGCGTTTTACATATCCCGGTTTCTCCGGAGGAGCGATGATCCTCTTTCCGCGGATCAGTCTTGCATGTTTGTCTACCATCATGTTCTCGATGCGAACACCTTTGCCGATGACAACGTCAGCAGAGATAACACAATTCTTAAC
>DYCJ01000064.1:0-6153 GCA_019418195.1 Clostridiales bacterium
ATGCACTATTTCAAGGAACTTTATCCGGAACTGAAGGTGACCGGATTCTGCGATAACTATGTGAAGCAACTGGAGAGAGCGCAGATCGACGTAAGCCTGACATGGCTTGAGAAGAGACTTGGAAAACATCTGACAGACAATGAAATCCGGGGCAAGCTTGAGAAACTCGGGTTCGAGGTCCAGATCGACGGTGACAACATGCATGTGACTGCGCCCACATGGCGTTCTACAGGCGATATCTCCATCAAGGATGATGTGATGGAGGAAGTTGCCAGAATGTACGGATATGACAACTTCGACGCCACAGCGTTCACGACTTCCTTTACAGGAGCGATCAACCAGAAGGATAAGAGCCTTGTCAGAAATATCAAGGAGTATCTCGCGATCCGCTGCGGCATGCAGGAAGTGTACACCTATCCGTGGATGAATGATGTGTTCGTAAATGCGGTCCTTCAGAACACGGACGGAATACTGAGGCTTTCCACTCCGCCGGCACCGGAACTGGGATATATCCGTTCTTCCCTGCTTCCGAACCTGTGCGAGGCAGTTGCAAAAAATGAGCGCTATTACAATGATTTCTCTATTTTTGAGGAAGCTCAGGTATTTTTTGATAAAAATTACACATCTGTATATGATGAGACAGAATCTCTTCCGGAGCAGCGCAGGCATATCGGAGCGGCTTTCGCGAGCAGCGTGAAAGACATCAACGCGCTCTTCAGAGAGGCAAAAGGTGTTCTTGAGTATATGCCGCGTTATACGCATATGGAAGCGTATGAGTTCAGAAAAGAAGAGAAACCGGTGTGGGCTGACAACGTTGTCTGGCTCAATATCTATCTTGGAGATGAGAAGATCGGAGACATGGGACTGGTCGCAAAGAAGGTTTCCATGGAGTGCGGCATCAAGAACCTGTCCGTTATGCTGTTCGAACTGGATGCAACGAAGCTGAAGCCGCTGAAATCCAGAACGAATAAATTTACCCATCTGGCAGAGTATCCGGAGACAGATTATGACATCTCCATGCTCTTTGACGCGGATGCGTCATGGCATGATATCTATGACGCGGTCATGGGCAAGAAGAAGGCCAGCGCGCTTCTTAAGGATGCCTCCTTTGTGGACGAATACAGAGGAAAACAGATACCATCCGGAAAGAAATCCGTGACCATCAGACTGACGATCGGATCGGATGAGAAGACTCTGACGTCTCAGGAGATAGAAAATGCTGCAAATCAGGTGATGAAAAAGCTCGGCAAAAAAATGAATGCAGAGCTCAGGACACAGTAAAACAAAGCAATAGTTCAGGCGGGCCTTGTGTGGAATGCATACAGGGCTCGTTTGTCGAAGGGAATAGGTTTACAGTATGAAAACAAGTGATTTTTATTATGACCTGCCGCAGGAACTGATCGCCCAGGATCCTCTGGAAGACCGTTCTGCCTCCAGACTTATGGTACTGGACAAGGAGACCGGGGAGATACAGCATCACGTGTTCCGTGATATTATCGGTTATTTGAATCCGGGAGACTGTCTGGTCATCAATGACACAAAAGTCATCCCGGCAAGGCTGATAGGAGCAAAAGAAGAGACGGGGGCGAAGATTGAAGTCCTGCTCTTAAAGAGAGGCGCGGATGATGTATGGGAGACGCTCGTAAAGCCGGGGCGCAAGGCAAAGCCGGGGACAAGGATAAGTTTCGGTGACGGGCTTCTTACAGGGGAAGTGGTAGACATTGTAGATGAAGGGAACCGTCTGATCCATTTTGAGTATGAAGGGATCTTTGAAGAGATATTAGACCAACTCGGACAGATGCCGCTGCCTCCATATATCACGCATCAGCTCAAGGATAAAGACAGATATAACACAGTTTACGCGGAGCATTCCGGATCTGCCGCGGCACCGACTGCGGGGCTTCACTTTACGCCGGAGCTGCTCAAAGAAATCGAGGAGAAGGGCGTCGATATCGCGCGCGTGACGCTCCATGTAGGTCTGGGAACATTCCGCCCTGTAAAAGTGGACGATGTGGAGAATCACCATATGCATTCTGAGTTTTATATGATAAACGAAGAGGCGGCGGAGAAGATCAACCGTGCGAAAGACGGAGGCGGTCGTGTGATCTGCGTGGGAACGACAAGCTGCCGCACCATCGAATCTGCGGCGGATGAAAACGGTCACTTAAGAGCCTGCAGCGGATGGACAGAGATCTTTATCTATCCGGGATACCGTTTTAAGGCTCTGGACTGTCTGATCACCAACTTCCATCTGCCGGAGTCTACGCTCATCATGCTCGTATCCGCGCTGGCGGGAAAAGAGCATGTACTTGCGGCGTATGAGGAAGCGGTGCGGGAGAGATACCGGTTCTTCAGCTTCGGAGATGCAATGTTTATAAAATAAGTGAAAATTCCGGATTTATCGGACTGATAAAGTATCCGCCGGGAGGTATGTATTGTTATCGCACACGTTTTCACTCGGTCGCGTCGTAACGGTACATAAGAGCGCAAAAGACGCGCTCTAAGTGCCGACGCCGCTCCAACGGTGCGTACACAATACATACCTCTCGACTGCTTTCTTTCCCATCCCGAAAATCGAATTTCTGACGGAAGGAACAAAGCTCCCACTTCTTTCTGTTTGTATGAGGATTTTCAGGTTGGTCTGTTAGTCGGTAAAACGTCAAAATGGACGGTTACAGCTGCTCTGATGCATCTTACGCAGAGGAAGAAAAAGATTGAGAACGGCGACTGTGGAAGAAAATTACGAAAAGTTAAAAGCAGGGAAATGGTGTTAAGTGAAAAAATGATGCTGTCTGAGCTTGCGAGTTCGTCATTTTTTCACTTGCTTTTAACCATTTTTCTGCTTTGAGTTATTTCCTGTAACCGGAGCCGGGATCAACCTTTTTCTCCGCCTGCGTACACGCAAGTCAGGTCGCTGTATATTGCTGTATTTCGGACGTTTTCTGTACTATCAGCCAGTACGATAAATCCAGAATTTTCTTAAATCATCTCTATCGCCTGTTTCCCCGTCAGATGTTCTATCTCCATCTCCATCATACACAGCGGTTTCCACTCCCGTTCGATGGCTTTATCCCGGTTTTCGGCAGTGTCATCAGGCGCATATTTTACTGCAAGTTTTTCGATAGCGGAGCGTTTTTCAGTGTCGTCTTCCAGAATACGGATTCTGCCGAAGGCAATGATGCTGCGGAAGTAGGTGGTATATTCTTCCGGCACGATCTGATCCTGATCGATGACGCAGAAGGAAGCCGCTGCATTTTTTAATATGGCGTCTATCTTATGCCCGTTTTTGGCACTGTGGAACAGAAGTTTTTCCCCATTGTAGACATAGCTTACAGGCACTGCATAGGGGTAACCGTTATCTCCGTGGAGTGCCAGAACTCCCGATGTTCCATTGTATAAGATGCGGTCAAATTCTTCTTTTGATAATTTCTGTTTTTTTCTGCGCATTTCGCGAAACATAGTATTCCTCCATTAAGTTGAACTGGTTGATTGCGGATTTATTTCCAATAATAACCTATTGTATACAAAAATGAAAACAGATACAATCAGTCCGTAATAAAATAAGCGGAAAGGATTGAGTCAGAAGATGAGGAAAGTAAGAGCCCTGCTGGCAGCAGTGGTACTGATATGCGGACTCTTATGGATTAGAGCAGATGTATCAGGGGCAGGCAATACGGAAATGCAGGTGTCGTCCGGAACGGCAGAAGCGGCGCCCGGAGAAGATATTACATTTACATTTTCGCTTGCCGGATATGATGAGATTCAGGAGGGAATCTATGCACTGTATGCGACGCTTGCATATGATACAGATATCTTTGAGGCTGTGGAAGAGACAGATTTTGAGACTTTGTCCGGCTGGGAACAGCTTCGGTATAATGCCAAAAACGGTCAGCTTGCAGTGATCAATAAGAGCGGGAGCGTGGAGGATGAAGATGCGTTCCAGCTGACACTGACTGCGAAGGCGCAGGCTGAAGCAAAAGAGACAACAATTACATTAAAGGATATCTCCGTATCTGAAGGAAAAGAAGATATTTTTCTGAAGGATACTGAATTTCAGATAACAGTGGATTCAGATGAACAACCGGAGAATGGCGGCGGGGAAGGCGTACCCGGAGAGCCCGATGAAACGCCGGGAAATTCTGAGAATGAAACAGAAACTCTGCCGGAAGATCCGGAAGAAACACCGGGAATTGCGGGCGAGATTTCCGAAGATGAAGAAGAAATAAGCAAAGAACAGGAAATGGTACGGACAGGTGACGCCGGCGGGGAAATTTTCATTTTTGCAATCCTGCTTCTGATCTCGCTGTCTATATCGGGAGGGATCCTGGCCGCAAGGAAGAGAAAGCAGAACAAGAACGGTCCTGAGATACTTGCCGGGCTGATCCTCTGCAGTATGCTCGCACTGTCAGCGGGCATCCGGACAGAGGCAGAAGGCGAAAAGGGCGATATAGACGGAGACGGGAATGCAGATTATACAGATGTGGAACTGATCCAGCGGCATTTGACCGGTATTGAACTTCTCGGAGAGGATATGCAGGAAACTGCAGATCTAAATAATGACGGGAAGCTTACAGTGACTGATCTGGCACTTCTTGTCCGGGGGATAGAAAACCCGCCGGAATCCGAGAATCCGTCAGAACCGGAAGAACCAGAAGAACCTGATGAGGAAATACAGGAAGTCATCGAACTGAAGGACATTACGGAGACGACACTGTATTACAGTACAGACGGGAAGACAGAGGAAATAGAGATTCTTGATATTACCGGCGGCCTTCCGGAAGATCCGGAGAATTATTATGCAGTGATCAGGATGGAAAGCCTGCCGGACCTCTATACGGGGATCTCGGAGTTCAGACAGGAGAATAGCGGAGCAGTCTCGGCGGTGATCGATCAGGAGGATATTATCCGGTATGATGCCGACGGAAACCGTATAGAAGGATATGCTTTCCCGGTTGCTTATAGAGATAAGGACGGAGAGCATCCGCTGATCAAGAGCGCGCAGGAGCTGTTTGACAAGATGGCTGACGAGCCGAAGGGGACATTTAAGCTTACGGAGGATCTGGACGCTTCGGGGATTCCTGCGGATGCTCCTGCGATTACAGGCACATTCACAGGAGAGCTGGACGGAAACGGTTTCCGGATACGGAATCTGCCGACTTCGATGTTTGACACACTGAGCGGAGCACATATCCATGATCTTGTGATCGAAGATGCGTCCGTTACCGTGCAGAGAAGCGGGATCCTTGCCAATTCTATCCAGAGACAGTCGCTGATCGAAAATGTCTTTATCGTGGATTCCGCAGTGTCAAACGGCGTGGATGAGATGGGAGCATTTGCAGGAAGACTTTCTGATTCTGTGATTCGCAGGAGCGCTTCCGTCAATGTGTCACTAAAAGGTCTTGTGGCGGTCGGAGGCATTGTCGGCAAGACACAGACAGGCGCTCTGATCGAGGACTGTTATGTAACCGGAAAGGTGCAGGGGACGTATGATCATCCCAGCCTTGGGGCCAGAACAGGGGGGATCACCGGCTGGCACGGCGGAGGAAAGATCAGCAGATGTTATACGAAGGCTGAGATCATTGCTCCCGCAAGGAAAGGAAACGGGGGTATTATCGGAGGACCGAATACGGGAAGTCCGGTGATCGAGTACAGTCTGAGCATGAGTACGGGAGCAGGATACCGGATCGCGGGATTTGATGTCCTGGACAGCGCGAGGGAGGTGTACGAGTATTCTGCTTCCGGCAGTGAGACAAATATAACAGAGGATAACAGGAACAATGTAAAAGAGACGGACGCGGTCTATGAGCGGACTTTCTATGAGGATACGCTTGGATTTGACAAAAAGATCTGGGACCTGGACGGGCTGTCCCTGAAGAAACTTCCCCGGCTTGCCGGATCCCCTGTCGAAGATAACAATTACGGGATTCCTTCTTACAGTGAGGTGAAACGCCAGGAAGACTATCAGGCGGAACGGGAGACGGCTTATGCCAATATGGCGGATCTCATGCCTTTTGCGGACACGGCCCTCTGGGTGGAATATGGCAACGGACTCTCCGGATCAGATGACCTTGCGGCAAAGAAGATCAAATATGTACTCCCGCTTGACGGAGAGGGAACATACATCCCGGGGATCCACAGGGAAGACCCGGGCAA
>DYCJ01000064.1:6163-9133 GCA_019418195.1 Clostridiales bacterium
TGATACAAGGCGGGATTATATTCTGAATGATGCGGGATTAGCGGGAGATCTCGTGGCGTCTTACGGGATTGAAGGGCAGGAGTTCCGATATCAGTTCCGCAATTATGCGGCAGCTTTCGATGAAAGCGTGATCTCTGACCTGATGGCGGCTGTATCCGCATATGACTATCAGACAGATATCGCAGGAATCACGCCGGAGGAGGAGAGTCGGCTGTATGCGGACTATTACAGCGGGAGCGTGCAGGGAAAAGCAGAACGCATTCTGACTGATCTGTTCGCTTCTCAGGAGTGGTATCCGTCTTACTGCGCGCATCCCGCAGTGAAGGTTCTTGCAGAAGGGCGCATACGGGACGAGGAGACGTTGAAGCGTTATCTGTATTCCTACAATTACTACGATAAATGGTATCATATTGACTACGGCGGAGTGATTTTAAGTGACTTGATGTTTTTTGGAAAAGAAGTATTGCCGGAAGATATCGATGCGTACGTACTGACAGAAAGTCTTCTGAGTGCGTCGGCAGACTGGAGGGCCACGAAACAGACAGTGACATTTTATAACAATGTGCTCAAGAATATTACAGGGAAAGACTTTATGGATTTCCTTGGCGGATTTGCGAAAAGCATAGGCGGATATGAGGATGGAAACACATGGTTTGCAGATACCTTCGGCGGTATTTTAGTGGAACAGGAAGCGGCGGGCGATGAAGGCCGGATCCGTTACCGTATCTGGGATAATCTGAGGGGACTGCCTGATAGCAGGAAAAACATTGTTCTTCCGATCCTGACCGCACCGCAGGAGGATATGTACCTGATCTCCGTGCCGTCACAGATTGTGATCGGAAGCATGAACCGCTATGAGACGTATCTTAAGAAAGACGGGCAGGAACGTGAACGGATCCGGGCTATTGCGGAAGAATATGCCGGGAAGATGGGAATCTTTTACGGAGTATCTTCGCAGTGGATGAGTAATTCCGTGGAGCGGCTCAACAGCTTTGTTAATCTCCAGTTCGATACGAGGCTTGCTTTTCCGGAGAGTGAGGCGGCTGCGGCAGGAGCACAGGAAAAGGGAAAAACACGGGATCCGGTCATGAAATGGGTATATGAATCTGTGGATATGCTGAGTGCCCTGAATGGAAGCGCGGCGGTCGCAGACGGAACGATCGTGATCTGGATGTGGAGTCCTGCACTTGGAACAGACGATTATACATTTTTTACATTCAGCCATGAAACAGCCCATAACCAGGATGGAAAATATTTCTACGGGGGAGCCGGAAGAAGAAACGGAACCGGCGCGGAGGCCCATGCAGACGGAAACATAGCCCAGGAGATAAGAGATGGCGTCATGGTATTCAATATCGCAAAGGATATGGATATCGGGACAGAAATGCCGAACAATTTCAGTTATGAGCGGATCAATTCGGCACAGAAAGTCCACAGCTATTATAAAAAGATGTTTGATACCGGGTATGTGCTGGATTATCTGGCGGCTCAGGCTTTTTTTGAACTGACTCCGCAGCAGCAGGCGGCGGTGGCCGTACAGGCGGAACATACCGCGGGCGGAAATGCTTCTATGACCACTACATATAAGAAACTTACGGCAGAAGAGATTGACGCAATGGATCTCGACAGCATGGAAGATTTGTGGGATAACAGGATTTCCGTCCGCAATGCGGCGTCTTATCCGGAAAAGACAGGCACGGCTACAGACGGAAGCTATGGATTTGAGTCGTTTTACACGATGAACTGGTATCAGTCTCACAATGATAACGGCTCGCCGGATACCCATTCCTTCAAGCGGCTGGGGCAGGAGATGCTGGGGCTCGCAGGCTATGAAAAGGGCTACCAGGTATTTATGTCCGCGCTCAGTGAAAATGATCTGGACGCACTGCGCAAGATCACCGGGGACCCGGATATCACATGGAGAGACTATAAGCTGAACCGTTACCGGGAAGTGGAGCAGAAGCTGGACCAGATTCCGTATTTTGATAAAGATACAGTCATTGCGCAGTTTAAAGCGGCATTTGAAGCGGATACAGTGAACGGGAATACGAACCAGAGCTTCGAGACAAAACGGATGATCTACGGCATGGTCAAGCGTGTGACGGGGGACTTCAGCAACGGCGGTATTTATGAGAGCCCGGCGGTGATACCGATCACATCTGCAGAAGAACTGACCCAATACGCCGCGCAGAATCCATATGGATATTACAGGCTGGAACAGGATATTGATTTCACAGATGTAACAGCATCCGGCGACAGCTATATTCCGGGAAGATTTATCGGGGTGGTGGACGGAAACGGTCACAGTGTGACAGGAATGAAATATCCGCTGTTCGGGGATCTGCAGTATGCACAGGTGACAGACCTGACCATTTCCACGCCTTATTATGCGGGAGATGCGCAGGCGCTCTTCGCAGTGAAGACAAAGAAAGTGTCGCTTGGAAATATCCGGGTGGAAGATACGGATATGGCGCTCCCGCTCGTGAAGACGAAGACGGAAGGGTATTATGAATATGGCGATATGAGTGTGACGGTAAATGACAGGAAGATTACCACGGTGGAGGAATTTCTTGCCATCGGGGATTCCGCGGGATCACTGAAAAAGCAGTATGTGCTGGAAGAAGATCTTGATTTTAGCAGCCTGTCAGGTGTAGATTTCGCAGTTCCGGGGACTTTCTCCGGTGAGCTGGACGGAAACGGCCATACCATATCCGGGCTGGAGGCGGTACTCTTTGAGAAAACAGACGGGGCGTCTGTCTCGAATCTGACGATCGAAGGGACGACTCTTACGCAGAATACCCAGAAAGGAGCTCTTTCCAATGATATCAGACATTCGGTGGTAACGGATATCCGTGTGAAAGATCTGACCATTAACAATGATACGAATCAGACAGGCGGACTTGCAGGAACGATAGCCGACAGTGAGATCAGGAGGATTTCCGTGGAGAACATTTCCATACGGTCCAATAA
>DYCJ01000064.1:9143-11836 GCA_019418195.1 Clostridiales bacterium
CCGTGCCGGCGGGATCACCGGATGGCAGGGCGGCGGAACGATCCGGAGAGTGGTCACAAAAGTAAATATTACAGCTCCGGCTCCGGTTGGAAACGGAGGTATCATCGGCGGACCGCAGAGCGGAAGCGCGGCGGTAGAGAGCGCAGTCAGCCTGAGCACCGGCGCAAATGCAAACAGGATTTCCGGCTGGGATGTGCTCGGTATGTCGAGCAGCGCATATGAACTGGAAACGTCGGACAGCCACAGCAGTATGAACGATACAAATGCGGACCGGATATTTGCGGTTACAGAGGAGCAGGCGAAAGAAAAAGCGTTCTATACGGAGACTCTTGGCTGGAGCGAGGATGTGTGGAACTTTGACAGCATTGCGGCGGACGGGATACCGGCGTTGAAAAAGCTGTAAATGAAAAGGGCGTCATGAAATGTACAGATCATGGCGTTCTTTTTGTACTTGACAATAGTCTGATTTCGGACTATAATCCTTGGTACGAAATCGGACTAAGGAGATGGAAAGATGCAGTTACATCAGGAAACAGAAATTCAGAAATTTAACAGGTTATACAAGGAACAGGATGACCTCTATCATGATATCGCACTGTATGCGGGACTGTCAGACAGCGCATGTTCTATCCTGTACGCAATCTGTGTGCTGGGCGACGGATGTCTCCAGAGAGATATCTGCCGGGAAGCGTTTACGAGCAAGCAGACGATCAATTCATCTGTGCGCAATCTTGAGAAAAAGGGAATCCTGTATCTGGAAAAAGGAACAGGCAGAGATAAGAAGATTTTTCTGACAGAGAAGGGCAGACAGTTAGTTGAAGAGAAGGTACGCCCGGTCATACAGCTGGAGAATGACGCTTTACTTGGCATGGAGCCGGATGAGAGGGAGATGTTTATCCGTCTGTATGAGAAGTATGTGGTAAATTTCCGCAGAGGAGTGAAAAAAATGGTCGGGGAGCAGAAAGGATGAAGACAGTATTACGATTTTTAAAACCATACAGGAGACTATGTGTTTTTACGATCCTTGCCATGCTGCTGGATGTGGCGGGCGGCCTGCTCGTCCCCAGGCTTACGGCGGATATGATCAATATCGGCGTGAAGACGGGCAACATGGAATATATTATCGAAAAGGGAATTGCCATGCTGGCGGTCACGATCCTCGCCGGAGCAGGTGCCCTGATCGGAAGCTGGCTGTGTGCTGATCTGTCCGCAAAACTGGGAAAGGATATGCGCAATGCCGTTTATGAGAAATCGCTTACATTTTCGGAACATGACTTCAGCCGGTTCGGAACCGGCTCTATGATCACACGCACCCTCAATGACATCAATATCATCCAGCAGTCCGTCGTCTGGTGTATACAGATGGTGCTCCCGGTTCCGGCAGTATGTGTGATGGGTGTTGCTATGGCGTTTGCTGTGGATACGATGATGGGGTTCCTGCTGATCGGCGTGACTGTGCTGATCATTGTTCTCGCACTTATTGTAACACGCAGGGCATCTCAGATTTTCGGGAGGCTCCAGCAGCTTCTTGACAGGATGAATGTTGTGCTCAGGGAGAACCTGACAGGTGTGCGGGTGATCCGTGCCTTCCGCAAGGAAAAGGATGAAGAGAAGCGGATGAGGAAATCCTTTGAGGATTACGCAGAGACTTCTATCAGTGCGAATCTTCTGTTTGCCGGACTGGAAAGCACGGCATTTTTCGTGATCAATATCTGTATTGTTGCCATTCTGTGGCTGGGCGGCGACCGGATCGGAGCGGGATATATGGAAATTGGTGATATTACGGCGCTTACGGAATATTCGATCCTGATCCTGTTTTACATCATTATGGCCCAGATGGTGATCATACTCCTGCCGAGAGCGCGGGTCTGCATCCGTCGTATTCAGGAAGTCCTTGAGACAGAGCCGGAGATATGTGACAGAATGAAGAGCGCAGGTGAAATAAGTCCGTCTGCATATGCGGAAGATATCGTGGTGAAGTTTGATCATGTTTCATTCCGATTCCCGGATGCGGATGAATATGCGTTGTCTGATCTTGACTTTATATGCAGGCGGGGGGAGACTACAGCAGTGATCGGGGGGACCGGATGCGGGAAGTCGACCCTTGCCAGGCTGATCCTGCGCTTTTATGATGTGACGGACGGTGAGGTTGCGGTCAACGGTATGGATGTCCGGGATATGACTCAGAATGAACTGCGAAGTCAGATTTCCTATGTGCCGCAGAAAGCATGGCTGTTTTCGGGAACTATTGCAGACAATCTGCGTTATGGAAATGAAGAGGCGCAGGAAGAAGAGATGCGCCGCATACTTTCTGTCGCCCAGGCGGATTTTGTCAGCGGGCTTGCCAACGGACTTGACGCTCATGTCGCCCAGGGCGGAACAAACTATTCCGGCGGACAGAAACAGAGGCTCTCTATTGCCCGTGCGCTGATGAAAAAGGCAGATCTGTATATTTTTGACGACAGCTTTTCCGCACTGGACTTTAAGACAGATGCGGCGCTCAGAAAAGCACTGAGACAGGAAATATCTGATGCGGCCGTGCTCATTATTGCACAGAGGATCAATACGATCCTGAACGCGGATCAGATCATTGTCCTGGACGAGGGCAGGATCGCCGGAATCGGAAAGCATGAAGAACTGATGGAGAAATGCAGTATCTACCGGGAAATTGCGAAATCACAGATGAAGGGAGG
>DYCJ01000065.1:0-9925 GCA_019418195.1 Clostridiales bacterium
GCGTGACGGATCAGGATGATTTCCTCAACGGATGCCTGGAGCTTGAGACGCTCCTGACGCCCCGGGAACTTTTAGGTGAGCTGAACCGGATCGAGGCGGAGGAGGGCCGTGAGCGCATTGTTCACTGGGGACCGCGGACACTGGATCTGGATATCATTTTCTATGACGATATCACCGTTCAGGAAAAAGACTTGTGCATCCCCCATGTGGAGATGCACAAGAGAAAATTTGTGTTGGAGCCTCTGGCGCAGATTGCTCCGTACAAACGGCATCCGGTGTACGGAAAGACTGTGACAGAGATGCTGGGAGACCTTACTCAGTAACTTTCACATACAGTGCCGGTGAGCCTGCGGCTGCTTCACTGAGGCCGAAAAACTGCATATACGCACTGCCCAGACAGTCATTGTCTGCAACATAGACGGAGGTGCATTCAATCTCTTCTCCGGGATGAATGGTGGTGAACAGTTCGTCTGCCCCTCCATTATTCGGGGCACTCTGATAGAACGGTAAGCCGTCGGTTGTAAGTCTTTTCCAGCTTTCCTGTGCCGGAGACGATTTGTCCCGGGGCTGGGAAAGTCTGTAAGTCCCATTGTCATTTTCATCAAGATGCCGGAGAGAAGGCGAGAGAAGGATTTTCTGTGCCGTGCCTCTGGTATTGCGGATCTTTGTCGTTACGATGATGAAAGAAGCTTCCGCGCTTTCCGTCTCCTGACTGCCTGCGTCCGTAAAACGTTCGTGGGGCTTTAAAGAACCGTCCTCATTCACATATTCCGTCAGGTTCGGATAGGTGTCCCGGATAAAATTCTCTTTTAGGAATTCATCAGGCGGCAGGGTATCCGTGACCTGGATATCAACAGCCTGAT
Source organism: Clostridiales bacterium (assembly GCA_019418195.1). Lineage (GTDB taxonomy): Bacteria > Bacillota > Clostridia > Lachnospirales > Lachnospiraceae > Mediterraneibacter. Next base: position 864 of record DYCJ01000065.1, read on the forward strand.
ACTCGATCCCCTGATAATTTTCGTATATGTCACCATCGATCCTCATCACGTCATTCAGTCCGCAGATGGAATCATCGGTGATACCGGAGGCGGCTTTCTCTATCTCATCCTCAATCCACTGATTCTTCTCGTTTATCGCTGCGATTTCTTCTTCTGTCGGATAGGGAACGGTTGTATCGAGGACTTCGATGTTCAGTCCTTCCGCTACTTTTATTACCTCGTCATCTAGCAGACCGGGCCCATTCAGCCATACATGCACGGCATAGCCCCATTCCTCATTGAATACAAAGATATCCTGTATTGTTTCATCACTGTCGATGTAGTCTTTACTGGTAAAAAGATCTACGCTCATCCCCTGAATATCGACGGACTTAATAAAATTGTCCTCGGTGAAAGGTGCATGGAGCGGATCATCCTGCGTCTGAGACATCTCATAGAGTTCGGCTGCGTTGTATGAAATAATATCCATGACGCCCCCGGTTTCTTCATTATACCATTCCTCTGTGGATGCGTTTACACCCTGACAGATATAACCGTCCGGAATATAACCCGGCGTAACCCGGATCTCATGTGCTTCTTTTTCTGAGGGGTCGATATTGAGAGAATATGTGAGTTTATCATCTTTCTGTGTAAGCTGCGCACTGAAGAAATGTCCCGCTGCGTAGACCGTCACTCCAAGCCCTGCGATCAGGGCGGCTGCTGCGGCGATCGTCATCCATGCTTTTTTCTTCCGCCTATGAATTCTGCGGGATCTGTTCTTGTCTGTGAGCCCGAGATTCCGATAGGTGTCGTTGATCTTCTGCTCGACGGGATCAGGAATTTCTACATTGCTCTTTAAGATCCGTTCCATTTCTTCCTGTGAATAGATCCGTTTCATAATTCGTCCTCCTTTCTAATTCTGATGAACGGCTTCCTGGCCGGTCCAGATTTCCTTGAATTTACTGCGCCCTCTGGAAAGCCGTGTCTTTACTGTGTTTTCTTCCATATCCAGGAGCTGGGCGATTTCACTGATCTTAAATCCTTCTCCATAGTATAGAAGGAGTATTGTCCGGTATTTTTCATCGAGGGAATTCATAAGCTCATTGAATTCCGAATTGTCCAGCTCGCGGCTTACTTCTCCATATTCCGGAAAGTCGCTGACCGGATGTTCCCGCTTGTTTTTCCGGATGATATCGATGCATTTATTGATCAGGATACGGGTCATCCACGTGCGGAAATATTCAGCCTCTGCCAGATGACCGATCGACTTCCAGCAGGTTTCGATTGTATCCTGGATGGCGTCCGCGATATCCTCATCGCTGGTGAAATAGGACCGGGCGATTTTGTACATGCTCTGTTTATGCATGTCTATCAGCCTGACAAATGCCTGGGCATCACCCTGCTGTGCTTTTTTGACAAGATATTTCAGAGAGATCCCCTCCTTTCTTTCTGCCGGGTACATAGAAGATGTTTCCTCCTCTCCGGTATCGGTTGTGAAACTGCGGCACCGCATTTGTTATCTGTAACTGTTACATACATTAGACGAAATAAGGGTTTAAAAAGTTTCATGCCGAACTGTTACATTTTAGCATATTTATAAGTGAATTGTGTGGATATTCAAGTACTCCTCTGGTAAAATATTGACAATAGAGAAAAATGCTCAATTATGAGAGATGTGTACGGAAAAAGAAAATGACAGGAGGGTAACAGAATGCAGGTCATTGATTTTAAAGACGCCAGATGCCGTCACTGCTACAAATGTGTCCGCCACTGTGCAGTGAAAGCCATATCGGTCCGGGACGAGCAGGCACGTATCATGGTGGATCACTGTATCAACTGCGGGCGTTGTCTTGAAGTCTGTCCCCAGAATGCAAAGACATTTGCAAGTGATATGGAGCGGGTGAAAGGATATCTGGAACAGGGCGATAAGACGATCATATCCATTGCCCCGTCCTATGCGGGTGTGCTGGATTTTGACCGGCCCGGCCAGATAGTGGACGCGCTGCAGAAGCTTGGATTTTATGAGGTGCGGGAGACGGCGGAGGGGGCCGCTCTTGTGACCAGTGAATATAAGAAACTGGTCCGGGAGCAGAAGATGCCCAATATTATTACCACCTGCTGTCCCAGCGTAAATGACCTGATCGAGAAATACTATCCGGACTGCGCGAAGCTGATGGCGCCGGTGGTCTCCCCTATGATCGCTCACGGACGTTACATTAAAAAGCTGTACGGCCCGGATGTGAAAGTTGTCTTCCTCGGGCCCTGCATCGCGAAGAAGCAGGAGGCCATCGGAGACAAGAGAGTGAGGGGAGCAATCGATGCGATCCTGACCTTTGAGGAGCTGGCACTGTGGCTGAAGTAGTCGGGAATTGACCTTCATTCCTGCGAGGATAAGCCGATGGGCAATCCGGATCCGAACATCAACCGCCTGTATCCGGTGAGCGGCGGCGTGATCCAGTCCGTGATCACTGAGGAGGACGCGGACGGTTATCACAAGGTATTTGTAGACGGACTGGAAAATTGTATGGAAATGCTGGAATGTCTGAGAAAAGGAGAGCTGGACCACTGCTTTATCGAGGCAAACGTGTGTGAGGGAGGATGCGCGAAAGGCCCTGCATCCGCGCACTGGAATACATCCTATGTGAAGACAAAAGTAAAAATCGAAAATGTAGTCTCCTATAAGTCAGCACGGGATCTGCCGTACATGAGCGAGCAGGAGATGTACAAGAAGTTTGGCGACCGCAGTATTTCCGACCTGCAGCCGTCCGAGGAGCAGATCACAAGGATCCTGCGCTCCACCGGAAAATATACGCCGGAAGATGAACTAAACTGTGGTGCCTGCGGATATTCCACCTGCCGGGAGAAAGCTGTGGCTGTATTTCAGGAGAAGGCGGAGCTGTCTATGTGTATGCCTTATGCACTGGCACAGGCAGAGTCCATGTCAAATGTGGTTATGGATGTGACGCCGAACATGATCTTTGTCATCGGAAATGACATGAAGATCCTGGACTGTAACGGGAAAGGACAGGAGCTTCTCGGCGTGGGACACGAAGAAGCGGTCCAGAGATATATTTTTGAATTTATCGAGACAGAGGATATAGAAAATGTCCTGCTGACAAGAGAGTCCGTTCTGCACAAAAAGGTGAAACTGAACAGAGGGACCATTGTTGCAGAAGAGACGATCGTATACATAGAGAAACTGGACGCGGTCCTTGTCATGTTCCGGGATGTCACACGGGAGGAAAAAGTGAAAGAGCAGCGTTACAACCTGAAAGTCGAGACTGTGGAGATGGCACAGAAGGTCATTGAGAAGCAGATGATGGTGGCACAGGAGATCGCGGGACTTCTTGGAGAGACGACCGCGGAGACAAAAGTGACCCTTACAAAGCTGAGAGATTCGATCCTGAATGATGAAGAATAGTGCCGCAGGGATACAGCAGATGGAGCGGGCGGCGTGACGTGGAAGAGAGGTGGAAGTATATGGCAGGCGTGAGCATTGACGCAGCGTGGAGGAGTCTGAATAAGTATGAGGAAGAATTGTGCGGGGACAAGGTGGAGATCCTGAAGACTGAGGATTCGGATATCCTGATCATGGCCGACGGCATGGGGAGCGGTGTGAAGGCAAATATACTGGCAACACTGACATCCAAGATCCTCGGCACGATGCTTCAGGAAGGCGCACAGATTGAATCCTGCGTGGAGACAATCGCGAAGACACTTCCTGTATGCAAGGTGAGAAAAGTGGCATATGCAACATTTTCTATCCTGCAGATCTTTCATAACGGGAATGCTTATCTTGCGGAATTTGACAATCCGTCCTGCGTATTCATCCGCGACGGGAAGATTGTGAAATATCCGTACGAGATACGTGAGATTGGCGGGAAAAAGATCCATGAGTATAGATTCGCAGTGAAGAAGAATGACTGCTTTGTGCTGATGAGCGACGGTGTGATCTACGCCGGCGCGGGTTCGATCCTGAACCTGCAGGGCTGGACGTGGGACGCCATGGCAGAGTATACACTCAAATGTACGAAAAAGACCCTCTCTGCATCGAGACTGGCGGTGATGCTGAGCCAGGCCTGCGATGAGCTGTATGAGGAAAAACCAGGAGACGACACGACGGTAGTTGTGGCGAGAGTGATCGAACGCCGGGTGGTCAATATATTTACCGGTCCGCCGAAAAATAAAGAGGACGATGAACGCCTGATGCATGACTTCATGCATTCGGAAGGAAAGAAAGTAGTGGCAGGCGGGACAAGTGCAAATATCGCTGCGCGGGTGCTCGGCAGAGAGATAACGACGAAAGTCGACAGCCGGAACCCTGATGTGCCGCCCATGGCAGTGATCGAAGGGATCGACCTTGTGACGGAAGGAGTGCTGACTCTGGGGAAGAGCCTGAAACTTTTGAAAAAATATGCAGGAGATGAATTTGACGAAGAATTTTTCGACGAACTGGATGCAGATAACGGCGCGTCCCGGCTGGCGAAACTTCTCATCGAAGAGTGCACAGAGCTGAACCTGTTTGTCGGAACAGCCATAAATGAAGCCCACAAAGAATCTGAGCTGAACTTCGACCTGAGCATGAGACAGAATCTGGTGGATCAGCTTATACGCACGGCAGAAGAACTGGGGAAACACGTAAAAGTGAGGTATTATTGAAAGCACTGGACGTAGCCCCTTATTCGGTGTAGAATTATAGCATATTAGAGAAAGGAGATAACATTATGCGATCGATTACTTATGTTATCACCGACAGGGTGGGGATCCATGCAAGACCTGCCGGAATCGTCGTGAAAACGGCGCAGAAATACCAGTCGGAGATCCTTGTTTACAAAGGGGAAAAACAGGCTGATGCAAAGAAACTGATGCAGCTCATGTCGCTGGGCGTTAAGGGCGGCGAGGAGATCAGTGTGACGGCAGTGGGACCGGACGAAGAGGAGGCCTGTGCTGCGATGGAAAAAGTGTTAAAAGAGAATCTGTAAGGCATTACAGAAAATTCAGGAGGATGTTATGGGAAATATTTGGCATGATATCAGTGAGGATCGTATTTTCCCGACAGATTTTATCTCTGTGATCGAGATTTCTAAGGGAAGCAAGAAGAAATATGAGCTGGATAAGGAGACGGGTCTCATTATTCTGGACAGAGTTCTGTATACATCGACACATTATCCGATGAATTACGGCTTTATTCCGAGGACGCTGGGGGATGACGGTGATCCGCTGGATGTGCTGGTCATGTGTTCGGAGCCGCTGGAACCAATGACTCTGGTCAGATGCTATCCGATCGGTGTCATGAAGATGACAGACGGCGGAGCAGGAGATGAAAAAGTTATCGCGATCCCGTGGGCAGACCCGACTTATGAGGCGTATACGGATATCTCAGAACTGCCGAAACATATTTTTGACGAGATCCGGCATTTCTTCAGTGTATATAAAGATCTGGAAGGAAAAAAGACTGCAGTGAACGAGTTCGAGGGCGCGCTTGGAGCTGTGCAGGTCATTGAAGAATGTATAGACAGATATAAAGAGAAATACGGTAAGCCTGATGCAGCGACAGAGGAGAAAAACGAAGAAAAATAGTCAGCTGCAGCGGCATCAGCGGACATCGGACATTACATAGGAAATAAAAAGGAGAGACAGCATTATGGAAAAATTCAGCGACAATATCAAAAAGGTAATACTTGCAGGAATCGGGGCTGTGGCTGTCACGGCGGAAAAGTCGAAGGATCTGTTAGACGAGATGGTAGAGAAGGGCGAGCTGACAGTCGAGCAGGGCAAAGTACTCAATGAGGAACTAAAGCACAATATCAAGCAGAAGGTACAGGAGGCAACAGCGAAAAAAGAAGAGGATAAGTCTGTATCTGACAGTGATATCTCAGATCTGCTCAGCAGGATGACGCCGGAGCAGATTGCGGCGCTCAAAGAACAGCTTGCGGATAAAGAAACAGCAGAGGAAGATAAAGACGAATGAGTACGATAGAGCCGATCGAATACAATTCGAGACTGCGCGAGATCACTGCTGTGTTGAGAAAACATAATATTACACGGGGAGTCACTCCGAAGAAACTGCGGGCCATCCTTGAGGATCTGGGACCGACATTTATCAAACTGGGGCAGATCATGTCCATGCATTCGGACATCCTGCCGAAACGGTACTGTGATGAATTGATGCTGCTGCGTTCGGAAGTGACTCCGATGCCGTTTGAGGAAGTGATCTCTGTGATCGAAGGGTCCTATGGCCGCTCATGGAAGAGGGTATTTTCTTCCATAGAAGAGAAGCCACAGGGCTCTGCTTCTATTGCACAGGTGCACAGGGCAGTCCTTAAAAGCGGAGAAGATGTAGTCGTAAAGGTCCAGCGTAAAGGGATTTACGAGAAGATGGCAAGAGATATCGACCTTCTTCATAAGGCTGTAAAGCTGATGCCGCCGATCAGTATCAAGGGAATGGCGGATCTGGACCTTGTGCTGGATGAAATGTGGTCTGTGACAAGGGATGAGATGAATTTCCTTACAGAAGCGGCAAATATGGAAGAATTTGCCCGCAGGAATAAGGAAGTCAGCTTTGTGGGCACTCCGATTCTCTACCAGCAGTATACAACGGTCAATGTGCTTGTCATGGAGTACATCGACGGATTCGGGATCGATGACAAAGATGCACTGATCGAGCACGGATACGACCTGAAAGAGATCGGAAGCAAACTGGTCGATAACTATATCAAGCAGGTCATGGATGACGGGTTCTTTCATGCGGACCCCCATTCCGGCAATGTAAAGATCCGGGAAGGCAAGATAATCTGGATCGACATGGGGATGATGGGCCGTCTGACAGAGCATGACCGTGAGATGATCGGAAAAGCGATACAGGGCGTCGCTTTGAACGATGTCGGACTGATCGAGCAGGCGGTGCTCGCCATTGGAGAGTTTAAAGAGCGTCCGGATCAGAGGAAACTTTACGAGGATATTGAGAGTCTCCTCATGAAATACGGGAATACAGAGATGGGGCAGATCAATGTGGCTGCGGTCATGACGGATCTGATGGACGTCATGAAGAATAACAAGATCAAGATGCCTCACGGTCTTACGATGCTTGCGCGGGGATTGACGCATATGGAGGGCGTGCTGGCGGATATCGCGCCTGATATCAACATGGTGGAGATTGCGACTGCTCATATGTCGGGAGAATTTTTCCGTAACTTCGATTTAAAAAAAGAGTTGAAAAGCAGCGGAAAGAGTGTGCTCAGATCTTTCAGAAAAGCATTGGATATCCCGTCTATGGTTTCGGATATGATGAGCGGATATCTGAAAGGACAGGCTAAAGTGAATTTAGATCTCCAGGTGACAGATGAGCTGGCGCAGCTTCTGCGCCGCCTGGTGAGAAATATTGTTATGGGACTGTGGGTGATGGCGCTCCTTATCAGCTCCAGTATCATCTGCACGACCGATATGACGCCCAAAATTCTCGGCATCCCGGCGCTGGGGGCATTCGGATATATGATGGCATTCGTCATCATGATGTATGTGTTTATCAGGCACGTGCTGACGCGCAAGAAATAAAAAGGAATTGAAAGAAGCTATGAAGAAAAGAAAAAATCCCATTACAGAGAGCTTCGGATATGCATTTGAGGGAATATGGACAGGGATACGCAATGAACGGAATATGAAGATACACTGTCTCGCCATCATTTTTGTCACACTGGCAGGGACATTATTTCAGATCACCGCCACACAGTGGTGCATCTGCCTTTTGCTGTTCGCTCTGGTTGCTGCTCTGGAACTGGTGAATACTGCGATAGAAGCAGTGGTGGACCTTGTGACAGAAGAGAAAAAGCCATTGGCGAAGATTGCAAAAGATACAGCAGCAGGGGCAGTGCTGTTTGCAGCGATTATATCAGTGATCATTGGCTGTATCATATTTCTGCCATATGTATTGGAACTGCTGAGTAAGATATGATACAATAACTGAGCGGGTGTGTCGTCCGGCGCATATCCGGGTTACTGACAGAAAAGCGTTATATCATATATGGATATAAAAGCGGCACAGAGAAAGGAAAGACAGAAAATGAGCGATAACAGTACAACAGTCACAAAGCAGGAGACGCTTGCGGCTCTCAGAAATCCGGGAGAACTTTACGTTGTCATGTCGGCAGTGACAAAGCTCCCCTTTGTGAAATGTGACGATGAGACATATGACGATGAAATATTCCTGTACTACAGAGTAGAGGATGTAAAGGAGAAGGCACAGGAACTTTTGCAAGAAAAGTATCTGACAGCAGTTGCAAAACTGGAAGATAAACAGCTTCTTCCGTTCTATACAAGTCTGTATACGATCGGGGTCAACTGTCTTGCCGTAAATCACGGTACAGATACTCAGATCAGTATTCAGCTTTCAGATCTGGTCGTGAGAAAGGATCCGGAACAGCTTCCCGATGGAAAGAAACTTCTGGAAAATCCGGCGCTGCAGCTGACATCCATCTACTTCATGCAGGAGATGCGCCGCCAGGAGAAGCCTCAGCCGACGGAAGAGTTAAAAGAGCTTCAGGAAGAACTGCTTGCCCATTACAGCAAAGCATCCTTTATCATTGGGATTCAGGAAGACAAGCAGATCCCGGTCTTGAAACAGAAAAACGGCGATATCTATCAGCCGATCTTTACGGATCTGCTGGAGTTTCAGAAATTTGCCAAAGACAAGAAGATGCGGACTGCGGTTGTTTCTGCCGCAAAGATTCCGGACATACTGGTCGGACAGGCAAAAGGCGTAGTGATCAATCCCCTGGGCGTCAATGTTCAGCTTCAGGTGGCAAAGAGGAAGAAACCGGAAGCTGAACCGGCTAAACCGGAAGCTGACGCTTAGACAGATGTCCGAAAGCAGATAATGCACAGAGAGAGGCCCCATATGCGGCCTCTTCTTCATTTTGTACGATCGTAAGAGGCATATGGAAACGCTCTTCAAGTATCTGCTGAAAGGCTCTGTTTTGTCTTACAGCATTGCCGGAGGCAATAAGTTTTGTCTTATGTGTGCCGGTGCCTGTCTCGATCAGGTGATATAGTTCATACAGCTCTTCAGCCATTCCGTTTAAGACGCC
>DYCJ01000065.1:9935-11764 GCA_019418195.1 Clostridiales bacterium
ATGGCAGCGGGATGGAAGTTATCAGTCCGGATACCGGAGATGACGCCGGAATCTTCCGGGTTACTGCGTGTTCCTGAAAAAGTTGTCCGTATCTGCCATGCATCATCTTTTTCAGTCGGCAGTTCCAGCAGTTTTTTCATGATATCATACTGAGGGATATCAGGTGCCCCGGCAGCAACTGCATATGTACGGAAGAATTTTTCCAAGGAAGCAAACGCAGCGCCCCCGCAGACTGCCGCACCTACAAGCAGGTATGTAGAATCAGTCAGCGGACGTGTCTCGATTCCCGGGATTTCTATATACTGCCGGGACATTACGGAGACCTGGGAGCCGGTTCCTACGTTGACGAGAACAGTATCAGTTCCGTCTGTGACAGAGCCGAGAAAACTTGCCTGGTTGTCGCCGATGGAGACACAGACCGGAATGCCTTTGTAACTACCGAGTACTGAAAAGTTTTTCGTCACTTCCGGGAGAAACGCCGGATCTGCTCCGGCATCTGCTATCTTTTCATACATGAATTCCAGCTTTTCAAGATCAAACAGCCCCATGCCGGCAGCCTGACTGATATGGATAAGGGGCGCCTTTCGCCCAGTGAGGATCATGCCCAGATAATCTCCAATCGTGCAGAAAGATGATGCATCTGCAGGAACTATTCCTTTCCTGACATTGTATAAATGGGTGACCAGCCCATAGCCCGGTGCGGCCTTTATGTTTGTGTCTTCCGATAAAATCTGGCAGATGCTCCTGCCGTCGAATTCCGGTAGAGCACCGCGCCTGTCCTGCCAGGTATAGAGCGGACTGACAGCATGACCGTCGGAGTCTGTGTAGACGATGCCGTGCATCTGGCTTGTGATCCCGATGGCGGAGATATCACTGTATGTATCAAGAATCTCATGAAGCACAGGACGGATCCGGGATAAGATCACATCTGTATCCTGAATCCTTTCCCAAGAATTTCCGGTCTGGATAAAACTGTTGCTGGCAATCGTATATTTTTGCAAGACAGTCAGCGTATCATTGTCTGTTATCACGAAACTGATCGTAGTTGTTCCGATATCGATTCCGATGCTTTTCATTTGAGGCACCTCTTTTGTATGTTATAGTTTACTTGCTATATACATTTTAAGACGAATGGGCCGTTATGAAAATAAAAATTTGCAATTACAGTTCAGATTGTAATTCTCTTTTTGGATTGCTATAATGTAAGCAGCGACGCAGATCTTCGCAAGGACAGGAGGAGAGACATGTCAATAGCAGTATATATAAGAAAAGAATATTTCCGTGCTGTCACGATCAAAGATAAGAGTGCACACATACTGGAATTTCAATACCGCCCGCAGACAGTCGATGTCTTTGAAGAGGGGTATCAGGTATTTCACATGGAATATATTCTTGAGAGTAAAACAAAAGCAGAGATCATAGAATACTATCTTACAGACTTTGCTCTGCGGGGCAAAGGATACGGGACCGTGTGCATGAATGAGATAACTGATCAGCTTGCTAAGAAAGGTGTTACGCTGATCACCGCGCCCACAGGCTATGAACTGGCGCCGCTGGGTTATACCGGCCCGGACCAGTATCATGAACTGATGGCGGGGTTCTATGAGAAAGTCGGGTTTTCCATCAGTGGAGACGGAGATATCGCGATGAAGATCCTGGAAGAATAATAATTCTGTATAATCTGCACAATTTTCTTGTGTAAAATTAGTCAATATTTCTGAGTTGACTATTTGAAGAAAATTTGTATATACTAAGTACGTAAATCGAATACGTCAGATAGTGTGTTACTGAACATCAGGCATAAACTATCCTTTTTAAGCTACAATATA
>DYCJ01000066.1 GCA_019418195.1 Clostridiales bacterium
CAGGTAAGACAACGCTTATGAAGGTACTTGCCACTCTTCTGGAAAAAGACAGCGGAAAGGTAAAGATCTGCGGGATTCCCGTGGAACACGCCTTGGAAATCCGGAAGATTACAGGATATCTTCCCCAGGAATTTTCCATGTATCCCAATATGAGTGTCTATGAGGCTATGGATTATCTGGGAGTACTGTCCGGACTTGATAAGTCAGCGAGAAAGAAGAGGATACCGATGCTGCTGGAGCGGGTCAATCTACGGGAAAATTCCCGTACAAAAGTGCGCGCTCTGTCAGGCGGTATGAAGCGGAGACTGGGGATTGCCCAGGCAATCCTTCATGATCCGAAGGTGCTGATCGTAGATGAACCCACTGCAGGACTTGACCCGGAAGAGCGTGTCAGGTTCCGCAATCTGTTAAGTGAGATCGCAGAGGACAGGATCGTGATACTTTCCACCCACATTGTCGGAGACGTGGAGGCAGCGTGTGAGGAGATCGCGGTTATGGACGAGGGAAAGATCATTTACAGGGGAACGGTGGAAGAACTGGTGAATCTGGTGGAAGGAAGAGTGTATCGGGCGGAGATCAGCAGAAAGGAGCTTGAGCGGCTGAAATCAGAGTACACAGTGACCAGCATGATCACACTTGGCAATAACGTGATGGTGCGGTTTCTCTCTGAGACAACACCTTTTCAGGGGGCGCAGCACTGTGACGCCGGTGTGGAGGACGCTTATATGTATCTGATGCAGAAGGAGGGGAAGACATATGATCATGACTCTCTTTAAAAAGGAATGTGCTCAGATACTCAAAAGTTTGATCTTCTGGCTGTATGTGGCGTGTCTTGTTCTCTTCTTTAACAGCCAGATGGGAAACTCAACCGTTCTGAATCCGCCGCAGGAAGGGCAGGAGAATTATTATAACTATGGATTTAAAACAGATATCACAGAGCGGGACGTGATGGAGACGGGCGTGGGAACTCTCGCCTATGCCTATTATTACGATCACTATGTGACCTATCCTGTAGGATATGCGAAAAATGTCCGGATAAGCGAAGCGGAGAAACAGGAGATCGCGGATATTATCTATGACCTTACTGGTGTAAAAGCAGATGAGATCGAGGACAATATTGCATCATATTTTCAGGAAAATGATATTCAGACTACCCAGTATAAGGTTCCTCTAAAAGACGGCATATCCTATGAGCAGTTCTTAAATGATATGGAACAGGTGGCTGATATCCTCGGACCGGGTTCGGATTATACGGAAGACCGGCTATGGTCGAATGTAATGATTCCGGTGGACTATGAGGGCGCAGTGGAAAACTACCGGGCGTTGACGGAGCAGGATAGATTGACTGGCGGGTATGCAAGGCTGTTTTGCGATTATATGGGAATTATCCTCGGGATCCTGCCTGTATTTGTGACAGCCACAAGGATGCTGCGGGATAAGAGAGCACAGATGCAGGAACTGATCTATTCCAGAGGGGCATCATCTGCCGTGGTCATGGAAACACGGTACGCAGCTCTGGTGTTCATGCATATGATCCCGGTGCTGATCCTCTCCCTGCTGCCGACAGTAAGCTGTATCACAGCAGGAATCGAAGGTGTGCAGCTGGATTATCTGGCATGGCTGAAATACGATCTGGGCTGGCTTTTGCCCATGGTTATGATTGTGGTTGCAGTGGGGATGCTGTGCACTGAGCTTACGGAGACTGCTCTTGCTGTACTGGTTCAGGCCGTCTGGTGGTTTATGAGTGTGATGACCGGGGCTTCAGCCATGAATGGCGGGCGTTACGGCTGGAATTTGATACCCAGACATAATACAGAACTCAATTATGAGGGATTTGCCGAAGATTTTCGGCAGCTCGTCATGAACCGTATCCTGTATGCGGTACTGGCACTTGTACTTCTGGCACTGACTATATTTATCTATGAGAAAAAGAGAAAGGGGCATCTGAGACGCCGTGGGAAAATATTTGGAAATCACAAGCGTACAGCTGAAGCATAATGTATGGAAACATTTATTGATCAGCGCAGGGCTTTTGGCAGCATCGCCTCTGATCCTTGGCATCTCGAATCTGGACGCTGCGGAGAGTGCAAAAGTACTGGAGACCTATGTGGCGCTGATCGGCATCATCCTCTTTGTGCCGGTATTCCTACCGGAACAGAACCGGGATCTGTGGGAACTGGTGAAGGCAAAGTATACGAATATTACATCTGTGTATCTGATCCGTATCGGATTCAGTTTCCTTGAATCGGCGCTTCTTGTCCTTGTCTACATCAGTGTGATGCATTCCGGGAATTGTGAGATGGAGACCGGCAGGTATTTCTTCGGTACAATGGCGGAAATCCTGGCATTCGGAGGACTCGGCATCTTTGCCTATGCAGTCTCCGATAACCTGATCGTGGGATATATGATCCCGCTTGGGTATTATATCGCAGCCACAGGCGCAGGATATAAATATCTGGGGAAGTTGTATCCATTTGGTATGCTGCAGGATTTTACTACGAAATACTGGATCCTTGCCATAGGGATACTGCTGATGGCAGGAGGAATTCTGCTGTTCCGCAGGAAAAGATAGAGAATAAGAGAAGATGATTTTGAATGTCCGGCTGAAATGGCTGGACATTTTTTATGTGATTTTTTGTTTTTTTGTCAACCTGAATCGTTATACTTTATAGATAACGCAAGGAAGAACTGTTACAGACATTGAGAGGATATAATAATTGTTTCACATATTACGGTGGGAAGATCCTGATGATGAGAGGTTCATAGAGGATCTAATCTGCGAGAACTACGAGGATATTTATAAATACTGTTACCGGCTTTTGAAAAATAAGACGCTGGCCGAGGATATTACGCAGGAAGTCTTCTTGAAGTTTACGTGCAGCCTGGAGAGATACCGCGAGTACGGGAAGAGGAAGAACTACCTCTATGTAATAGCATCAAACGCCATAAAAGATTATTTCAAAAGAGCGAGTACGATACATGAAACGGCGACGGAGGAACAGGAAGGACACGGTGAAGGAAAATCCGGCGGAGGCGGAGAGATCGACCGGCTGCTTGACCGGATACAGGTCATGACGGCATTGGATGAACTGGAACCGGAAGAACGGGAAATGATCATCCTGCGTTATTATCAGGATATGCGTCTGAAAGACATTGCCTGTATCATGGACATACCGGTATCTACAGTCAGATACCGGCTGAAACAGACGGAGAGTAAGCTGAGGGATAAACTTGCATGATCGCGGACAGAAAGGAGAAGAAAACAATATGGACAGAAAACTGAAAAAACGTCTGATGGCATTTACGGTTCCACCGTACGACGAAAAGCATCGAAAAGAAACACTTCTGTTGGCAGAACAGATGAAAGAACATCGTCCGGAGTCAAAGATGTCCGGTATACGGTTCTTTTTTGATCAGCTTCGGTTTATCCGGAAAAGGACATGGCTGCTCAAGATCGCGGCAACAACGCTTTTACTGGCTGTTGTCATTGGCCCGGACGCAGGACCGGACAGCTCCCTGCTCCTGCTTGGTTCCGTGTGTATGCCGATTCTATGCCTGATCAATGCCCGCGAGCTGTGGGATCTATGCCAGCCGGGACTTCTGGAGCTGCAGATGACAGTGAGAAACCCGCTGCGTCAGGTACTGCTGATTCGGCTGACGGCTTTTGGGGCGGCGGATCTGGTAATCCTTTTTCTCTCTGCGGCAGTTTTCACGGCATCAGACCGGGCAGAAATATGGCAGGTGCTTTTGTACGGTTCAGTACCATATTTTGCCATGTGCGCCGGATGCATGGCAATCCTTAAGAAATGGGAACAGGAAAACGGACTTTTCTTCTGCGGGGTATGGGGCGTGCTGATTGGAGCAGCATTTTTATGTATTGAAAATGCGGGCGGAGAGATATACAGTATGCAGAATGTATGGATATGGGCTGCCGCAGAGGTCATTACCATAGCAGGAATGGTGCGGCAGATGACAGATTTAGTGAAAAAGTCAGGAGGAAATGTAGATGAGATTAACGATGGAACGGCTGTCTAAACAGTTTAAGAACAGGATCGCCGTAGACAATGTGAACGCTGAACTCAGAGAAGGAATCTACGGATTTCTGGGAGCGAACGGAGCGGGGAAGACGACTCTCATGCAGATGATCTGCGGGATTGTCGCTCCGACAAGAGGCGAGGTAAAAGTAGACGGGGAAAATAATGTGGAGATGGGGATGGAATTCCGAGATATGCTCGGATATCTCCCCCAGGAATTCGGCTATACGCCCGGATTTACTGCAAAGGATTTTATGCTTTACATTGCGTCGGTCAAAGGGATTCCGCCGCGCAGGGCAAAGAGAAAGAGCGAGGAACTGTTGGAACTGGTGAATCTAAAGGAGGATATGAACCGGAAGATCCGCACCTTTTCCGGAGGTATGAAGCGCAGACTCGGCATTGCACAGGCGCTTTTAAACAATCCGAAGATCCTGATCATGGACGAACCTACTGCCGGGCTGGACCCGAAAGAGAGAGCCTATTTCAGAAATGTAATTGCAGAGATGGCGCAGGACAAAATCATTATTATCTCCACCCATATCGTGTCAGATATTGAGTACATTTCGGATCAGGTGCTCATCATGAAGAAAGGAAGATTTCTCCTGCAGGGAACCGCGGAAGAACTGATCTCGGAAGTGAACGGAATGGTCTGGTCCTGCCGTGTGCCGGCAGGAGACTGGCTCTCTTTCGAGAACCGGCACACGATCGTAAATTCCCGCAATCTTGGAAGTGTGGTGGAAACGAGGGTAATCAGCCCGTTTGCTCCGTGTGCCGGCTGCGAACAGACAGAAGCTACGCTTGAAGATCTGTATCTGAAATGTTTTGCCGATGAACAGAGCCTGGGTGCCCGGGATTTATCGGATAAGAGCATGAGAGCCGGAAGAAGGGGGAAGAGGTTATGAAGAGAATGATCTGGTATGAATGGAAGCGGATATGGCAGAGCAGGCTTACGCAGTTTGCGGTGATCGGATGTATCTTGTTCCTGTTGTTCTGTACATGGTCGAATATTAGACAGATTCAGACAACAGACAGCGAGGGAAATCAGGTGACCGGCATGGCTGCAGTGAAAGCGCTGAAAGAGACGGAGCGCATTACTCTGGATCAGGAGACAGTGACCGCTATTATGCAGGAATATCTCGATTATACGGAGAATCCCGCCACGTCTTCAGATGATTCGAAGCTTGTGTATCTATCGGAGGAGATGTACCGGACATGGTATCTGCCCAGAATGGAACTTATGAATCAGATCATCTCGGTATATTTTCATAAAGGACAGGAATATGTGGACGACCGTCAGTTATTGGAGGAAAACCTGGGAAGAGATTTCTATGAGGCAAGGAAAGAGCGGGTACAGGAACGGCTTACTTACTATGTGAACCTTGGCAGTGTGACTCCTTCAGAGGCAGACTGGTGGGATGAACAGGATGATAAAGTGGGTGAGTACACATATGGCAATTATAAAGTGTGGGAGATACTGATCAGTAATCTTCCGTGGGTGCTTTTCATCATGATGGTCATATGTGTAGGTATAGCACCTGTATTTGCAGGAGAATATCAGTCGAAATGTGATTCACTCCTTCTGTGCATGAAACACGGGAAACACAGGCTTATTCTTGCAAAGCTGGCGGCATCCACTGTATATGCCAGTGTCTTGTACTGGGGGATCGTGTCTCTATACTCAGCGGTACTTCTCATTTTCGTGGGAAAGGACGGCTGGGATCTACCTGTACAGCTGATTTATTCGGGAATGCCGTCCAGTTATGCCCTCACCACGAGTCAGGCATATCTCCTTGCCCTTCTGGCGGGGTATGTGGTGACACTGGGGCTTGCCGGGCTTGTATTATTCCTGTCGGCGCTGTTTAAAAACCCTTATGTAGTGATCGTGACTGCATTTTTATATCTCTGTGTGCCCCTGTTTCTGTCCACGAATTCAGGGGGATACTTGTGGGTACACTTGCTGGCTCTGCTGCCGGAGAAAATATCAGAGTTTCATTTTGCCTCCTACATTGCATACAGCATAGGGAATATAAAGATGACTCTGCCGACGGCGTCTATGATCGTAAACGGTCTGTGCGCTGTAGTATTTTCCGGACTGGCATATTTTTTCTTCCGCAGGCATCAGGTGAACCGATAATTTGCAGGAATCGGGCGAATCGCTGATTACACTTGACAACTCCTCGCAAACTCTGCACAATAGTTCCGTATGGATTTATTTTCTGTATACGGGATATAAATGCAGAGTCTGTGAGGAGATTTTTTATGAATATCATCAATATAGAACATATCAGTAAGATCTACGGAGAAAAAGTTATCTATGAGGACGCGTCTTTCGGTGTCCAGCAGGGAGATAAAATCGGAATCGTGGGCATCAATGGAACAGGAAAGTCCACGCTTCTTCGTATGATTGCCGGCGAGGAAGTGCCGGACGAGGGGCAGATCATAAAGCAGAACGGGCTTAAGATTGCCTATGTGCCGCAGAATCCGGTATTTCCGGACGGGGCGGATATCCGCTCCTATGCATTCTCAAAAGGAGATGGAGAGGACTGGCAGGTGGAGTCCAATCTGATGGAGCTTGGGATTTCTCAGTTTGACCAGAAGATCGAACATCTCTCCGGCGGCCAGAAGAGAAGAGGTGTGCTGGCAAAGACACTGGCAGAGGATTTCGACGTCCTCCATCTGGACGGGGAGATGATCACATGGCTGGAGGAGTATCTGCGATCCTACAGGGGAACTGTCCTTATGGTGACCCACGACCGGTATTTCCTCGACAGAGTGTGCAGCCGGATCCTTGAGATCAGCCGTGGGAAAATGTACGGATATGACGCGGATTATTCGGGATTTCTTGAACTGAAAGCCGCCAGGGAAGAGCTGGAGCTGGCGTCAGAACGGAAACGGCAGAGCGTGCTGCGCATGGAGCTGGAGTGGGCGAAGCGGGGATGCCGTGCAAGAACGACGAAGCAGCGGGCAAGACTGGAACGGCTGGAAGCTCTGAAAAACGGAAAGGCGCCGGTACAGGATCAGACTGTGGAGCTGGGATCCGTGGAGACAAGGATGGGAAAGAAGACCATCGAACTCCACCATATCAGCAAGAGTTACGGGGAAAAGAAGATACTGGAGGATTTCACCTATATTGTCTTGAAAAACCAGAGACTGGGGATTATCGGGCCCAATGGGTGCGGAAAATCTACTTTGATCAAGATGATCGCAGGGCTTGTCGAGCCGGATGCAGGACACATTGAGATTGGTGAGACGATTAAGATCGGATATTTTGCACAGGAAGAGCAGCATATGGACGACAGTCAGCGGGTGATCGACTATGTAAAGGATATTGCAGAGTATATCACCACAACGGATGGAAAGATCAGTGCTTCGGCGCTTCTTGAGAGATTCCTCTTTACGCCGGATATGCAGTATGCACCCATTGGGAAGCTTTCAGGCGGGGAAAAGCGCAGACTCTATCTGTTGGGAGTTCTTGCGGAGAACGCTAACGTACTCCTGTTTGACGAGGCGGGCAATAATCTGGACATTCCGACACTGACAATCCTCGAGGATTACCTCAACTCCTTTAACGGCATCGTGATCACAGTCTCCCATGACAGATATTTTCTGGACAATGTTGTAGACCGCATTTTCGAACTGGATGGAAACGGCCATGCGAAACAATATGAGGGCGGGTATACAGATTATCTGGCTGCAAAGCAGCGCGAACAGGGGAGCGGAACAGCTGCAGAAAAGACAAATAAGACAGGCGGGGCTGCCGGAAGAGAGACAGAAGCAGAAGATCAAAAAAGCAAAAACAGCTCAAAGGACTGGAAACAACACTCCCAGAAGCTGAAATTCACCTATAAAGAACAGCGGGAATATGAGACGATCGACGATGATATCGCTGCGCTGGAGGAAAAGCTGTCTTCCATTGAGCGTCAGATTGAGGCTAATGCGACAAATTCTGTGAAACTGCGGGAACTGCTGGCAGAGCAGGAGGAGACACAGGCGGCTCTTGATGAAAAGACGGAACGGTGGGTATATCTGAATGAACTTGCCGAGAAAATCGCCGAACAGGGTTGACAAAGCAGGATACACTTGGTAATATTATAAAAGACAAAAACAGAGTGCAATCTGTTTTTGAAACGGGAAGGAGAGAAATTGATGAGAAAACAGGTATTTTCATTACTTGTAGACAATAATCCCGGAGTTTTGAGCCGAATCGCAGGATTATTCAGCCGTCGCGGTTACAGTATCGACAGTATCACCGCAGGAATGACGGCAGATCCGAGATTTACCCGTATCACAGTTGTATCGTCAGGAGATGAACTGATCCTTTCTCAGATCGAGAAACAGGTCAGGAAGCTGGAAGACGTGGTTGCGATCAAAGTGCTCAAAGATGAAGAATCTGTATGCCGTGAACTGATCATGGTCAAGCTTCGTGCCGACGCGTCGCAGAGAGGTGAGATTATCTCAGTGGCTGATATTTTCAGGGCGAAGATTGTTGACGTGGAAGAGGATTCCCTGATCGTTGAGCTTACGGGAACACAGAGCAAACTGGAAGCATTCCTGAATCTTCTGAAAGGTTATGAGATACTGGAACTTGCAAGGACCGGTATCACCGGACTTTCCAGAGGAAGTAAGGATGTAGCATATTTTTAAATTATCATTTTAGGAGGAATGCAAAATGGCAGCAAAAATTTATTATCAGGAAGATTGTAACCTTTCCCTTCTGGAAGGAAAAACAATCGCGATCATCGGCTACGGCAGCCAGGGACATGCACATGCACTGAACTTAAAGGAGTCAGGATGCAATGTCATCATCGGTCTGTATGAAGGCAGTAGATCATGGGCAAAAGCAGAGGCTCAGGGATTTGAAGTTTATACATCTGCAGAGGCAGCTAAGAAAGCCGACATCATCATGATCCTGATCAACGATGAAAAACAGGCTGCATTATATAAAAATGATATCGAGCCGAATCTGGAAGAGGGAAATATGCTGATGTTTGCACACGGCTTCAACATCCACTTCGGACAGATCGTACCGCCGAAGAATGTTGATGTTACAATGATCGCACCGAAGGCTCCGGGACATACAGTTAGAAGCGAGTATCAGGCAGGTAAAGGTACTCCTTGTCTGGTAGCTGTTGAGCAGGACTATACAGGAAAAGCGCTTGACAAAGCACTGGCATACGGACTTGCGATCGGCGGAGCAAGAGCAGGTATCCTTGAGACAACATTCAGAACAGAGACAGAGACAGACCTCTTTGGTGAGCAGGCAGTCCTGTGCGGCGGTGTTTGTGCGCTGATGCAGGCAGGATTTGAGACTCTGGTTGAAGCAGGATATGATCCGAGAAATGCATACTTTGAGTGTATCCATGAGATGAAGCTGATCGTAGACCTGATCTACCAGTCAGGATTTGCAGGAATGAGATATTCTATCTCCAATACTGCAGAGTATGGCGACTACATAACAGGACCGAAGATCATCACAGAGGATACAAAGAAAGCGATGAAGAAGATCCTTTCCGATATCCAGGATGGTACTTTTGCAAAAGACTTCCTGCTTGACATGTCAGAGGCAGGCGGACAGGCTCACTTCCGTGCAATGAGAAAACTGGCTGCCGAGCATCCGTCAGAGAAGATCGGTGAGGAGATCAGAAAGCTCTATAGCTGGAGCGACGAGGATAAACTTATCAATAACTAATACTTGATCATACAATAGGTAAGCGGCGGGACGCCCGGCAGAGATCTGCCGGGCGTTTCGTCATAGCAATAGCCGGAAGAGAGGAGAGGTCCTTTTGAAGGGGGAAAAGAATACGGCTGTACAGACCGGCCGGAGGGAAGAAGAGAAAACGTCGAATGATAATGACTTCAGCAGGGGCAGCATAGTAGGCCATATACTAAGTCTCGCCGTTCCTATGACTCTGGCACAGCTTATCAATGTCTTGTACAGTGTAGTGGATCGTATTTATATCGGACATCTGCCGCATGCATCCGCAGAAGCACTGACCGGAATCGGATTATGTCTTCCGATCATTACGATCATATCGGCTTTTGCCAATCTGTTTGGAATGGGAGGTGCACCGCTGTGTTCCATCGCCCGGGGAGGGCACGAAGAGAAGCGGGCGCAGAAAGTGATGGGAAACTCATTTTCCATGCTGCTGCTTACAGGTGCAGTGCTCATGATCCTCTGCTTTGCACTGAAAAGACCGATTTTATATCTGTTCGGAGCAAGCGAGGCGACTTACGGATATGCGGACGATTATATTACGATCTATCTGCTGGGGACGGTTTCCGTTATGGTAAGCCTCGGTATGAATAATTTTATCAATGCACAGGGATTCGGAAAAATGGGGATGCTGACCGTACTGCTGGGAGCAGTCATGAACATTATCCTGGACCCGGTCCTGATCTTCGGACTTGGTATGGGAGTAAGAGGTGCTGCCATAGCTACCGTGATATCCCAGGGCGCTTCTGCTTTGTGGGTATTCGTTTTCCTGACCGGAAAAAAAGCCCTTTTCCGGCTTACCCCGGAATCAATGAAGCTGAAAGCATCGCTGGTAAAAGATATCACTTTTTTGGGAACGTCCGGGTTTGTAATGTCTGTCACGAATGGTACGGTTCAGATCGTGTGCAATGCGGTGCTTGCCCGGTACGGGGGGGACCTTTATGTGGGGATCATGACGGTGATCAATTCCGTGCGGGAGATCGCAACCCTGCCTCTGAACGGGCTTACATCCGGAGCGCAGCCGGTTATGGGGTATAACTATGGAGCGGGATGCTATAAAAGAGTCAAGTCTTCGATCAAATTTATTACGGTGGTAGGAGTTGTATTCTCCCTGCTCCTGTGGGCAGTCGTATTTCTGGAGCCGAGATTTTTCCTGCACCTGTTTACAAGCGAACAGAAACTGATCGAAAAAGGTATCCCGGCACTGCAGATCTATTTCTGCGGAATCTTTATGATGGCGCTCCAGTTTGTGGGGCAGTCTACTAACGTAGCATTAAACCGCCCGAAGCAGGCTGTATTTTTCTCTCTGTTCCGAAAAGTGATCATCGTGGTGCCGCTGACTATATTGCTGCCGATGATCGGAGGTCTGGGAACGGACGGCGTGTTCTGGGCAGAACCGGTGTCGAATGTGATCGGCGGTACGGCCTGCTTTGTGACGATGCTCGTTACGGTATGGCCGGCGCTGAAGGAGAAGGGAGCGGACAGTTCAGATGGACCATCCGCAAAGACACGCTGATGTACTGATTCAAAAAGAATACAAAAAAGGCATCCGCCTGACGGTGCGGATGCCTTTACTAATCTCTCTATGTTAATTAAGCAATGCTGTTTACAGCTTTTGACAGACGGGAGATCTTTCTGGAAACAGTCTTTTTGTGATAAACACCTTTGCTTCCTGCTTTGGAAATCTCCACGATCGCTGCGTGCAGAGCAGTCTTAGCAGCCTCTGCGTCTTTAGCAGCAACTGCAGCGTCAACTTTCTTGACAGCAGTCTTAACTTTAGACTTGATTGCTTTATTTCTTGCAGCCTTTGTCTCGTTTACTAAAATTCTTTTCTTAGCAGACTTAATGT
>DYCJ01000067.1:0-8356 GCA_019418195.1 Clostridiales bacterium
TAGTTTTGTTATTCAATAAATAATTATAAATAATTTCAATTAATTTTTTCATAATTTATTCCTCTTAATTGTTTATAAATAGTTTAGCACAATTAATGTTTATATTCAATGTTATTTTCTCTAATAAATCACAACTTATTTATCCTTATCTTAGTATTACTATTTTCATTGTATGTGAAATCAAACTCGATAATATATGCACATGCATGATTACTACAAGTATCCACACAATCACTGCGGCACATATTCTCCACTAAAATATCTGGGATTGTATTCTTCTTGTGGACGATTCCTGCATTACCGATTCTCTTTGTTTCTTTTCGTACTGCACTGCAGGCATTTGCTAAGATGCTGCTGACAAAATATTTATTCGATAGTTCCTGCTGGCGTTCAACAAATGTTGAAACCGATGGACTCCATGCAGAAATAATCACAAGAACAGGGAGCAAAAGTCTGGAGATTTCTTCTGTATATTCACCATCAATCATATCCCTGCAAATAGCAGGCAGTAAAAGCCCCCACCCCTCTACCCAAACAAGATCGCAGTACTCTCCCGGATCAGACAGGTCTTCATACTGTTCATAGCCATATTGATGCTTTCTTTTCTTTGTATATGGACTATATTTATAATAGCGGCCAATTTCATCACCACAAGCATCAAGAATCCTTAAAACATTGTTATTGTCATCTGTCCACATCGTTCCTGCGAACGTCAGCAAAGGCACAGAACCCAGACCTTTATTAATATATGCTTCTTTAAGTTCCCGCCTTACTACCTGGTATACTTCAGGACTGGTTAAGTACTCCGGTAAAACTATGATATCACAGTCTGTTTCTAATACTTTTTTCAACGACACAGTTACTTTCTTCTCAACCTCACTTTGATCAATACCGGAATAGTCCACTCTCACACCGCTGCCTTTTGTTTTACTAAACTCAAAATTCTTTTCGTTAAGTCCCGGGATTACTGCCGCTTTCAATTTCCTTTCTTGTTTTTGAAGAAGCCTGTAGTCATATGGAATATATATAATACGCGGCACATTTTCTCCCATCTTCCAGTCTTTTGTATTAATAAAATGAAACGTCTCAAACTCTGCGGAAAAGTCACTTGTATGCATCCTGTCTCTTCCCACTCGTTCCACATATTCTGAATGGAGTGTATCATGACCACTGAAATATACTCTATATCCGGTTTTATGAACTCTGTCGAGAGGTCCAGTCCCAGAAGACAACTTATATACTTCCCATGTTCTGGCCCCGGCATCAATTCCCGCCAGCAGGAAATATATAACAGTCAACTCATTCATTTCTTTATCAAGATAACTTTTCATTTCGGACATGAGCTTATCAATGCGGATTACAATAGACAAAATAAATTCCTTATAAGAGGAGGCTTTAAAGCATTGTGTTTTCCACATCACCTCTCCAGAAAATTGATTCAAATTCTCGTAATTAGGATTGGAATTGCACGCTTCCCCTTTGCTGAGATAATCATTAATAAAAGCAGCAGGATTAGAAACTTTATCACATAACAGCCCATAACAATTTCCAACCAAATCATATATATTATCCGGCTCTGTAATATATTGTCTTAGTTTTTCAGAAAGAACCATATCTTTTGTAATCACTCCCATCATAAAAACAAAAAGACTCCCCGAAACATTCTGTTTCAAGAAGTCTTCACCACGTAGCCATTATAACATGTAGTAGCTTTTTTATGAAGCATAAATCCTTAATTTTTATTTTATTCCCCCTTCAATATCTCCGCCGGCCTCTTCTTCAGCAGCACTTCCGCCGCCTCCGCCCCGTAATCCATGGCCAATATATCCGCCACTTCTGCCAGGTCCGGCGTGCGCAGGACCGGATCATGGGCATCGGACGCCACCACGCCCGCAAGGCCATGCGACAGAATCCACACCGCTGCACGGTGAGCGCGCTCTCCGAACTCATGCAGCAGACTACCTTTATTGATCTGCAGTATGATTCCGCTATCCGCAAGCTCCGCGGCCCTGCTGACATTCTGCTTCGTGAAATCATACCTTTCCGGATGAGCAAGCACTAGACGGTAGCCCATCTTTCTGAGCACTTCGAGCCTGCGCACCGCCTCCCTATATCGAATGTCAAAATAAAACTCCACTAGCAGATATCCACTTCCATTCAGGGAAGGAAGTGGATGTTTCTCTGCATAATGGAGTAAACTTTCGTTCACAAGAAGTTCCATACCAGAAGCAACGCGCAAAGGCAGACCTGCACGCTCGATTGTGCTTCTGAGCGCAGAGAGACCTCTGCGGTACTTCTGTATCATGATCTGCGGATCACAGGAAGAGAAATCTCCATGAGATGTACCGGTCATGATCTTCACTCCGCTGCTGACTGCAGTCCGTGCCATATCAAGTGCATCTTCGATAGTCTGTGCTCCATCGTCAAATCCCGGAATGATATGTGCATGCAGATCGATCATCCGCCCTCTCCTGCCTTTCTTAATTCTCTGATGTTCTTACTTTTCTGACGCTCTTCCCGCCATCCGCCACATCTGTGCCTTCATCGTATTTTCTCTGACCGTATCCGTATTTCTGCTGGCCATAGCCGTATCCATAGCCATACCCGTACCTGCCATATCCGTAGGCTGCTCCAGTCTCCGGAGCGTCATTGAACACATACCCGGTAAACTCGGCACGACTGCCGCTTAAAGATGCAATACCTTCACGGATCCGTCTCTTCGGCACGCTGTCGTATTTCACAACATACAGGATACTGTCCGCATACTCGGCTAAAAGGGAAGCATCCTGGAATATCCCGCAGGGCGGACTGTCTATGATAATATAATCCATCTTTTCCCGCATCAAAGCGATAAATTCCCGCACAGCCTTACTGCTAAGTACAGGCGCCGGCTGATCCGTCTTCTTTGTGCTTCCGAGGAAATAGATCCCGCTCTTCTTAGACTTTCCAATCAACTCCTCGGGTTTCTTCGTTTCATCCAGAACACTACGCAGACTGTATCTGCCGCGGATTCCAAGCAGTACAGCATCACTTGGCTTCCTGAGATCCCCGTCGATCAGAAGCACTTTCTTCTGGTCCGCTGCCATGAGGCGGGCCAGATTGACCGCCAGCGTAGATTTGCCTTCACCGGCAGCAGTACTGGTAATAAGAAGCACTTTGCCGCCGGAGCTATCTATCTTCCGCTCCAGACGCACCTTCAGACTGCGCATGCTCTCCCTATACCCGTAAGGCAGTCTTTCATCCAATACAGATATCTTCTGCTGCTTCTGGTTCTTGCGCGCCTTTAACCTGACCAGAGGCACAGCCGCAAGGCAGCGAAGACTGGTGATCTCTTTCATCTCATCCTGATCCCTCGCTGTCTGCCGGAGCAGCGCCAGCACACCCAGGATGCACACTGACAAGGCAAGCCCGCCCAGAGCGCCAAAAGCCACACTTCTCTTGAGACCCATCTGATTGAAAGGCTCTGTCGGTGTCGTCGGTTCATCCAGCATATTGAACTGGATATCGCCCAGTACAAACCGCGCCGTTTCCGGATAGATCGAAATGGCAGTATCAAGGATCGCACGGGCATCTTCCGCCGACGGGCTCTCCACCCGCATGGTTACCACATTGGAATCCTCGATCGTCTCCGCCGTGATCGTCCCGTTCAGAGTATCCGCTCCCAGCTGTTCCAACAGAGTATTTCGAAAGAAGCTGCTCTCCAATATGTACGGAAATGTCTTCGACATCTGATCTGCCGTTGTACTATCATAATAGAAACTGTAGCTACCGCTGGACTCATCACCAGTAGCAACTGTAAATGTGGCCGTACATGCATATAGAGGCTCGTTATAGATCCTCTGGTACAGAGTAAACACTGCCGATCCAGCCACAGTAAGGGCAAGGACGAGCCACCAGAGTTTGAGAAAACTCTTCCACATGCTCCGGATCAGCCGGCCGAGATCGATCTCTACCTCATCCCTCTGTTCTTCTATCTCAATGTTGTTTCTGTGTTCCGCCATATGTCCGACCTCTTTCTTCTGTACTTTGTGCATCACTCTTCCGACTGTCTCCATATGCATAGTTCCCATATCTGTAACTGCTATATCCACCGTCTGTTATTCCCTGAAACCATTCCTTATGAAATGCATTGAGAATAAATCCAGCGAAATCTTTTCCGCTTTGCCATACGGCATCTACCGCGTCATTAATCATCCGGACGTCCGCACGATCCTCCCTGACTACAAGGAGCACGGAATCCACAACATTCATCCACACTTCTGCATCCGAAGATACAGAGACAGGTGAGCAGTCCACAATGATATAGTCAAGGTCCTGTTTCCACGCATCCATCCAGGACTTAAGCTTCTCGCCGTCCAGTATTGACGCAGGATTCTCCACACCACGATACTGGAAAAGCTGCCAGAACTTCTGCTTCTCATTGTATCGGATCATTTCCTTACCTTCCGTCTTGCCTTCCAGAGCATCTGACAGAGACACCGCATCTCCCTTCTTGTCTTCAAAGAGCTTATGCATCGCCGGCTTCAGAAGATCCCCGTCAATGAGCAGCACTTTCCTGTGCTTTTCGGCAAGGGCGAGCGCCAGATTCGCCGCCACCGTAGACTTCCCTTCATTTTCCATCACACTGGTCACAAGCAGGACCTGTTCCTTCTTCTTGCGCAAATGATATTCCACACGCGCCTCGGCCCGTCTCGTGGCTTCTGCAAATCCCATCGTCACCAGAGGAGAGTTCAAAAGAAGGGAGCGCTTCTCCCGTCCGTTTTCTTTTCCATTTCTCTTTCCTTTCCTACTCTTGTCTGCGCTCTTTCTTCGGCTGCCCGCTCCGCGCAATGTGTCTTCCGCCGCGCTGATCCAGAGACTGTCGAACAGCTCAAACGCACCGCCCTTTGCTTCATATGGGATCGTCCCTCTTATCTTTCCATCCAGCTGTCTGGCTCCGCAGGCGGGAGTCTTCACTGTAAAGCGGAGAAGATAGAACAGGCAGATCACCCCTGCCATAGCGATCATAGCAAGCCCTGCCAGGAGATATCTGTGGGAAAACGCCCAGGAAGTATTGGACGGAGCCGATGGGACTTCCGGGTCCTGCACGATCTGCAGGGCGGAGTTGGAAAATACATCGCCCGCCACATCTTCATAATGCCTCAGCGCAGAATTGATATATAAATATGCCTGTCTTGGATCGGAACAGGTGGCGCTCAAGACCATCAAGTTCGTCTCAGTAACCGGGGTGCAGCTGATCGTTCCATGGATATCCTCGCCCGTATCTTCTACGATCCGCTCCCTGAGCACATCGCTCTGGAATACCTGGCTGAATACATCCGCCATCTGAGTGGCCAGCGACAGGGAAGAATACGTATTGGACTCCCCTTTCAAGGTCACGACCAGAGTGGCTGATGAGGTATACTGAGGCTCATAGGTCAGATTGTGCCAGCCCGTGGCAAGGAACCACAGGGAGATCCCGGCGATCAGGATCATCCAGACATTGCGCAGAAGATCCATGCACAGCCCTCGTATGCTTATCTCGTCGAATCTGAATAACTCCCGGTTCATGCTCCCCCTCCTTCCACGATGACAGTCAGCCACGTCTCTCCGCCGTCTGTCTCATAATGGATCTCATAGCATCCGGGCGTATCCGGATCCACATTCGAATCTGCCGATACCCCTGACACATCGATTGAATTTCCGCTGGAGTCTGTCACACTCTCGATATAATCCGAAGGATTGACAGAAGCACCCTGCTGAAGATAGACGATCCCCGCCGTCAGACCGATCTGTGTCTGCTGATTTTCCGCGCTCACCACATGGACCGGAAGATCTGCCGTCGAAGTGTCGCCGAAACTGTTGCTCACCTCCACCGACATCGTATAGTTTCCCGCCCTGGAATAATTGACGTCCGTAGCCGTCTGGGTGATCCAGTCGTCCAGATCGCCGTCCAGCATATCCTGAGCGCTCAGACGGTCCATGGCCTCCGTGTAGCTGCCCTCCTGCTCCCGGAATACAAGCGGCTCTGTCAGTGTAAATCTGGGAGGATGATAATCCGTGAACCGTACGTCTCTTGTAAGCGACGCCGTCCGGTTCGCCGAGTCAAAGACAACATAGGTAAGGCTGCACACGCCATCCGAGATAAAACGGGAAAAAGAGCCCGCCACGATCTGGTCTGTCAGGTCTCCATCCTCCGCATCCGATGCAGTAATGCCTTCCATCAGCTGCTCCTGCGTATATTCACATGGGATTTCCAACACATCCCGGTCACTGGTGATCACCGGGTCCGACATATCCCGGCTCCCCAGCGCCAGCACTTCCGACACCCCGAAAATGCCAAATGACAGGACAAATACTATGATCAGTGCCATCTTAACTATCTTCATCCGTACTCCTCCAAACTCATGCGGCCCTGCCGCTGTATCATAGATCAGAATTCATCCAGGAACCTGCGGATCCCTTCTTCATCTACTTCCTCGATCCTGTGGTCTCCTACTTTATATACATGATCGCACATAGCAAATACACTGGGCCTGTGGGCTGCCACAATGACCGTGCGATGCGGCTCATTCCTGATAATGCTCCTCAGGATCCGGCGCTCTGTCGCAACATCCAGGGCGCTGGTCGCCTCATCCAGTATCATGACAGGCGCATCCGCCAGAAGCGCCCTTGCAATCGAAAGACGCTGCTTCTGTCCTTCTGAGAAACGGGTTCCCCGCTCCCGCACTTCCGTATCCATGCCATGCTCCAGCTTCTCCACAAACTCCCAGGCACATGCCGCCTCCAGAGCAGACTGGATCTCTTCGTCCGTGGCCTCCGGCTTCACCATGCGCATATTGTCTGCAATCGTGCCGGAGAACATGGTATTCCCCTGGGGGATATAACTGAACATACACCGGGTAGAAGAAGAGGCTTTCAGCTCGTCCCCGCCCGGATTTCCCACAGTGATCTTTCCCTTCTGAGGATGATAAAGTCCCAGGATCAGGTTCAGCGTGGTAGTCTTGCCCTGCCCGGACGGTCCGATGAGAGCCACAATTTCTCCCGGCTCCGCACGGAAAGATGCATTCTGATAGATCCACTTCTCTTCCTCATAAGCAAAGTTCACATCATCCATATGTACATAAATGCCACATTCGCGCCCCTTCTCCCGAATCGCGTCCGCCTCTTCCTTGTCCTCCATGGAATCCCGTGGAAGAGAGGTGATTTCCATAATACGCTCCGCACTGATGCCGGAACGGATGACCATAGGCATGAGACCAAGGATTCCGCTGAAAGACCCTCTCAAAGATCCTGCCATAGACACGAACATAGTCATAGTACCGTAACTGATATCTCCCTGCCAGAGCCTGAAAGCCGCGAAACCATAACAGGCGTAGCCCACCGCCTGCCCCACAAGGGAGGTGGCGATGGTCATGGACTGCTGGAATTTATTCTGCTTAAGTGCGATATCCATTGTCTCCTGCTGGATCTTATGAAACTTCTCCGTCACCCGGTCCAGCATGCCGAAAGCTTTGATAAACTGCAGATTTTGGAATGTTTCCTGGTCAAAAACCGTCCGGTCACTGGCAACATTCTGATTCTCTCTCTGGAAATCCCGCATCCGTTTCGCCGAATACCGGGAAGTCAGAAATGAAATCGGCGCTCCCAGCAGAGCGATCAGCGCCATCCACGGGTCATGCTGCATGACAACGATAAACGCACCGCCAAAGCTGATGAGCGTGGTCACCACATTCGGCAGGAATGTCAGGATCGTGTTTGCAACCGTTCCTGCATCTCCGTTTACCCGGTAAAGCAGGTCACCGGAACGGTACTTTGCCAGCGACTCCCAGTTCGTCCGCAGCACCTGCTCGTAAATATCCCCCCGGATCTCATTAGTCACCTTTAACCTGACCTTCAGCGACAGCCTGGACTTCACGGCATTGATAAAGATCTGTCCCACGCCGACACCTACATAAGTACAAGCCACCCGAACAATCTCCATGGAGTTGACGCCGGTAATGGCGTCTACCAGATCACGGCTGACCATCGATGTCCCCAGCCCCAGCACAGAACCGGAAGCCCCCAGCAGGACATAAACACCGATCAGCAGCCAGTAACGGCGCACGTAGGCGTACATCCAGAGCAGCTCGGAAATAAGCTGCTTTAATCTTCCCTCTTTAATTCGTTGGATGTAATGCTTTATAGAAGCCATATCCTGTGTAACTCCCCATTAAAATACAAAACCTCACTCCCATATCCCTCCGCCAGACGCGGGAATACGGGAATGAGATTTCCCCCTTTTTTCTTTTCAATTGTATCTACACGCTGCCGCCGAACACCGCTTCCTCCGTCAGCCGGACAGCATCCTCATCCGGGCGGCAGGAAAGTTCGTAGA
>DYCJ01000067.1:8366-11527 GCA_019418195.1 Clostridiales bacterium
GCTGAAAGAAGATGATTTAATGTCTCCAGACAGAGTTCCATGCCGCCTTCCAGCCACCGGGGATAGAAGACGTTATTGGAAACTGCCGTCACCTTCTCAAACCCGGTCAGCTCCCGGATGGAATTCTCCGGCGCCTGCTTCAGCACGATCAGGGCTTTCACCGGAACGCTGGTGTTCTCGCAGTAAGGCGAAGAACCATGCCAGGGTGTGCCCCAGCCGAGAAAGGCATCGGGCGTCTCCTGGACGAAGACGATATCCCCATTGATAATACGTGCATTTCTATATTTATTCCACAGTTCCGCCTGCGTTGTTTTCCCAATCCCTGACGGGCCAAGAAAAAGAATTCCTTCTCCACGGTATTCTATTAAGGAACTATGACATTGAATCAGATGACAGAATACTGCTTTCGAATAATAAATGTGATTCAAAAAAACAGGCAGATTCATGGGATCCTTCAACGACAACAGTGTACACAGACTCCAGTCTTCATTTGCCACCAATACATCTGAATCATAGCGCATGATCTGATCATATTGCTGCGGCATCCGGTATCGCTCCACCTGATAATCCACCGATTCACTATTTTTTATAGCCAGGTTGATATCTGTCTTCTGCTTATTAGTGCCCGCAAATTTATTCCACTCATAGTCATTTACAAAACTTCGTGGACAGTTTTCTATTTCAATTTGTATAAAAATAATAGAATAGCACTTCTTATGATTCAACATACTCCCTTAATTTATGAACCTGATGGATTGGACTTAGCTGTAAAGTATACACAATCACCGGCTTCTAACGCTCCTAAATGGCTATTTAAAAAGGCAGCTTTTTGATCCGGATTCCAGGTTGACAGAAACTGATCAAAATCCGTAGGTTTATTATCAACCAACCATTGTTTAAAGGAGGCTTCATTATTCTCCCAAGAATTTGAATCATGAAGTCCGTTATTGGGATCGCTCCAATACCATCCCGTTCCCGTATATCCGCCCTCTCCTGTTATATTATCATATCTCCATCGTATCCACACGACAACATAAGCCTGTCCGTCTATCGGTTCCGGATTACCGGAAACCATCGCCATCGGGCTGATACCATTATTCACAACACTGGCTTCTACTTCCGCATATACTTCACCACTAAAACTCATATTCTCTCACCTTTCTTTCGTTCTGGTCATACAAGTCGCATACTTCTCTGCAGAACTTATCAGACACTTTATTTACACTTCCACTTTCAGCAGCAATCGTTGCCGCGCACTTAAAACAAATTTTATTTGCCGGGCATATTTTACATTCCTCTGGCCATTCCAATGTATCTTCATATTGGACAAGTTTTTCCCACGCCTTTGCAAAGCCCAATGTCCGTACAGAAATGTCCGGCTCATTTAGGAAACTGCAGAACCGCATTTCCCCATTCCACAAAATCCAATATCCTATATGGTAATCTTTGCAATAGGTACAAGGCTTACGTTCCGGATCAAGATAATCTTTCTCTTTTATCCTTCTTACAATATCTTTTTTTCTGCGCTCTTCTTTGTTCTCCAGTCGAAGCGCAGACACATCATTGCCTTTTCCTCGAAATGAACTCTTTATCTCGGAAGTGATTGTCCACGGCAACTGATGTCTGTAAGCATAATAAGCCATGTTAGAGGCATCTTCTTCATTTTGCCTGATAACGGTACTGACAAGAGCAACAGGGATTCCCATACTCATTAATGTATGTATTCCATCATTAACACGACTGAAACCATTTTGCACTCCACATACAGATTCGTACACTTTATCGTTTGTTCCATATAAAGTAATCTTAACCTGTTTCGGCGGATACTCTTTTAACAGGGAAACTATCTTTCCTGTAATAAGAGATGCATTGGTCTGAAGGGTAAGGAAAAATCCCATTTCTGAAAGACCTTGCCATATTTTTTCAAATTCCGGATGCATCAGAGGCTCTCCTCCGGTGACACAAAGCCAAGTTGTTCCTGCGCTTTTTGCATCTTTGGCAATATCCAGCCATTCCTTTGCAGAGAGTTCTTTCCCGTGCATATCCATTTCTGTACTATCTAAATGAACGTAGCACATTTTACAGTTAAAATTACATCGCGGAGTCAGTTCGAATGTTCCAGAAATAGGAATACATTTCTGAAAAGCTGTTTCCCATACTTTTTTATAAAATGGATCCAGCCATTCCATTCTATGGCAGGCAGGTACAAATTCATTTGTCAAGAATTACTCACACCCTTATTGTCTTTTGAATCCTTCCCTGATGGCCACAACTTATCAAACTGCTCCTTAGGGATTTTGATAAAACTCCCCCCGGATTTTACTCCGTCATCCAGAATATTATTGGCTGACAGGGTATTCAGAAACTTATCAATATCCTCCGAAGCTTTCTCTTCTGTCACACCTGTATAGTGTTCCATTATCTGCTTCACCAGATTCTCTTTCTCGAACTCGTGATCTTTCATGTAGTCCCACAGGTATGCGGCTGAAGCGGATATATACACGATATTCGTCACTTCCTGCACCCGTTTCCCCGTCGGCACGATCACATACTGTCCTGCCACTTCCCGCAGGATCAGTCCGTCTTTCAGTTTCATCTTCCATCACCCCTTACAGTGGCAGTTGTCCAAAATCCCGACATTCGCTATTATCCTTTCCGTCTATTATCGCTCCATAACCCTATACATTATCCATAAAACAAATGCGAGGCATCATATACTATCATACTTCTGCTCACATATGCGATAGTATATAATGCCCCGCGTTACCGAACTGTTACTTTTCCGGGATGATTTGAGCCATTTCCAGTCTTGCGCAGGTTTCCTCAGCCCATGAGTATTCCTGCAGATAATTTCCTGTGATCTCCCACTCTCTGACAGCGTCGGGATTTCCTTTCAGCAGTTCATAGTAGTCACAGTCCACTTTCAGGATATCGATCTGGCAGCTGCCTCTGTTCCCCGAGAAGATTTCTTCCACCTCATATTCCGACAGGATCTGGCGTATCTGCATGACTGCCTTTCTGTAGAGGTTTTTGACCCGGCTGTCATAGATTCTGTCTTCCCAGAGCTTGTCCACAGCCTCTTCGATCGTTACTGCTCCTCCCCGGTGATCTACACAGAGAGCCAGAAGTTCTTTTGCCTTTGTATTGGAGAAGTAGACAGC
>DYCJ01000068.1:0-5090 GCA_019418195.1 Clostridiales bacterium
GTATTTTATGTACTGATCGAAGTGACGTCAGAAGGTACGGCGGCAATGACGGTGAACAAAACCCACATGAAACAGTGGGGGATAGAGCAGGACACTCTGTGGAAAGACGCTGCGAGAAACTGCAGACGGATCCTCCCGGCAGAATTTTTCACTATGAATTATGCCTTAAAAGAAATGCTGCAAAAAAATACGGGATGCAGCGAAGAAAATACCAGGGAAAATCTGTTTGCTGGAGATGCATGTTCGAGAGACGGGATGTATGTATTGTCGAATAATCTCAGGAGTTACGGGGCTGCCTGCATGGCTTATCCTCATGTGCTTGAAATGATCGGAGGAATTTTGCAGTCTAATTATTATGTACTTCCAAGCAGTGTCCATGAAGTTGTGATCGTGCCATACTGTGACAATATTACTGCAGCAGAGCTGGATGAAATGGTGAGGGATATTAATCATACACAGGTGGCGGAAGAAGAAGTACTGAGCGATCATGCATATCTGTATGACGTAAAAGCCGGTTACCTGAAACGAGGAACAGAGTTTATGACAGGAGGGGTGATCGGATGAGACGGTGCAACAGGCAGAGTATGGGACAATGCATGAGACGGTGGATCAGGAAAACGGCGGCTCTTATGGGTGCATCCGCATTATTTGCGGGGATGTGTATGACCGATGCTGCTGCGGCAGATGGAAGCGGCTTTTATCATGTGACATTCAGAATCCACGGAGAAGGAACGGTGACGCTTGAAAATGCTGCACAGGGAGAATATGTTCTGGAAGAAGGCGAAAAGACCCTGGCTCTGGTTCCGGGCACTTTTGTAAAATTAACGGCGCAGGCAAATACAAAAGAACCCGGGCTGAATGGGAAAGCAGGAGACGATCCCATGATTTCTATCACGGTGTCAACTAATGACGGCATTGAGCTGGAGCCGGAGATTTTGGAGCATGAAGATATATTTACCAGGGAAATTACAGTGACTGAGATTGACAAGATAGTGGATATTACATTTGGCAGCAATCTGACGCGTGCGGCAAAGACAGCCAGACGTTCAACAGGATCAAATGAGGAATTCCCCGGGACAGGAGACAGATTTACCGGTACCTGCACAGTGAAATCAGTAATCGGAGGAAACGGGCATACAGTTCACGGTGTAACACTTACGGATTTTACCGGAATCCTGTCAGGGGAAGGGGATGCGGAGACAGACTGTGCACAGCATTCGGCGGCGGCTCCCGTGGCTGGAATGAAATATAATTATACATTTACGGTTACATCAGTGGATAAATCATCCGGAAAAGTGACGGGCAGCCTGTATGTGGTTTCTCAGACGCAGCCGGCAACAGGCGCTGTTGACAGTGAAGGATATCTCATCGGCTATCAGGCACTTGCCGGAATTTTTTCAATCCAGCGTGAATACAGTGGGAGGCTTCAGCTAAAGAAAGTGTCTGCTAATACATCAGTGACAAAAGATAACGGATGTTATAGCCTGAAAGACGCGAAATATGGTGTTTATTCTGATGTAGGGTGTACGAAGCAGGAGGCGGTCCTGACAGTAAAGGAAGATGGCAGCACGGATACTGCAGAACTTTCGGCTGGCAGATACTATGTAAAGGAATTGTCTGCACCGAAGGGGTACGCTCTGAATGATAAGGTATATACTGTGGATGTGATGCCTGGAAATACAGCAGTTGTAAATGCGGAAGATTACCCGCAGAGTGATGCAGTGAGTTTGATGATTGAAAAGACAGATGCAGAAACAGGTGGCAACACACCTCGGGGAAGTGCTTCATTTGCAGGTGCAGAATTTACTGTGAAATACTATGGCGGATATTATGAAAAAGATCCTGCGGCAGATGGAGCTAAAGCTGTAAGAACCTGGGTACTGCGGGCAAATGCGGAAGGGAAGATCGCATTGGAAGACGGTCAGAAAGTATCCGGCGATGCATTTTATAAGAATTCGAAGGGGGAAAATGTCCTCCCGCTCGGTACGGTAACGATACAGGAGACAAAGGCGCCGGAAGGATATCTCATCAACGAACAGATATTTATAAGGCAGATAACATCATCGGGAAAAGGCGAAGAGGTTAATACTTATAATGCTCCAAGGATACCGGAGAAAGTGATAAGAGGAGACCTGCAGCTTGTTAAGTTTTCACGTGAACCGGAGGAAGATAAGGACCACAAGACTCCGCTTGAAGGGATTTGTTTTGAAATTACTTCCAGGACAACCGGGCAGAAAGTAGAAATTGTAACGGATGAAAACGGTTATGCATCTACAGAACAGCTGGGAGATGCGCGCGGAAGACTTGTGTATGATACCTATATTGTACACGAAAAAAATACGCCGGCTGGATTCGAGCCCATAGATGATTTTGAGATCACCATATCCAGTGAAGGAGAAACGTTATATTATATTCTTGAGGATAAGACGGTCGTTTCGCCTGTGCAGCTTGTAAAGACTGACAGTACAACAGGCAGGACGATCCCTGTATCGGGAGTTGAATTTGAGCTGCTTGACGCGAACAAAGAAACGATCACTATGACGACGTATTATCCAGAGAAAAAGGTCTATGAAACATTTGAGACGAATGAAGACGGAACATTTCTTTTGCCGGAAAAGCTGCCGGCGGGTGAATATTATTTTCGAGAACTGCGTGCGCCGGAGGGGTATCTTCTGCGCAGAGAAGATATAAAGTTTACAATAACAGAAAGTTATGAATGGGACTCTCCGCTTGTGATCACTTTCCCGGATGAGCCGGCTATGGGAAAGATCAAATTGACAAAGACAGATGCCGATACGAATGAAGTGCTTGAGGGAGCTGAATTTGAGGTTACGGCAGCAGAGGATATTGTTACACCGGATGGAACGGTCCGTGCTCAAGAAGGCGAACTTGTGGATGCAATTGTTACAGGTGAAGACGGTAAAGCATACTCGAAAGAACTTTTCTTCGGGAAATATACCGTAAAAGAAATAAAACAGCCAGCGGGATATGTGTTTTCAGAAGAGGAGTGGAATGTGGAACTCAGTTACAAAGATCAGGAGACGCAGATTGTTACAGAATATGTCGGAGTGGAAAATACACCGTCAAAATTTGTTTTGGTAAAGACAGAGGCAGGATCGGAGCAGCATTTATCGGGAGTGAAGTTTGCGTTTTGGGAAAAAACGGAGCTATTGACTGAAGATGCCCCGGAACCATTGACAGATGAAGCGGCGACAGGGGGATTGTTGACGGTAGAAATGCCGGCAGATGAACCGGAAAAAGAGATATTGACTACCGGAGAGGATGGTACACTGACAGTGGAAAAACTTGTGCCGGGTACTTACTGCATTCAGGAGGTGGAGACGGTTCCGGGTTATCTGATGGATGGAACGGTGTATGAATTCACGGTGTCTGAAGACGGACGGATCAATGGAGAAGAGATCGGTTTTTTGACAGTGGAAAATGCTGCCACAGGAATTGCCCGGACGAAAGCGGTAAATGCGGATACCGGAGAACAGGAACTACTGCCGCAGGAGTGCAGGGTGATCGATACAGTGAGTATGGAGAATCTGCAGATCGGAACGGAATATATGCTCCGTGGCGTGCTGATGGATCAGCAGACCGGACAACCTTTGCGGGAAAATGATTCTGCTGACGGCGCTATTCTGACAGTAGAGAAAAGGTTTAAGGCAGAAGATGTGCAGATGGATGTTGAAATGGAGTTTGTTTTTGATGCGGCAGCATTTGCAGGGCGGACCATTGTTGTATTTGAATATTTGTATCAGGAGAATGTGGAGATCAGCCGGCATGCAGATCTGGAAGATCTGATGCAGCAGCTCTATGTAAAGGAGATCGAACAGCAGTCGGGTGAAAAGAAAAGTGATGATACAGTAACTGACATACCGAAGACCGGAGATACAGTAGACCCGTTTCCGATAGCTGCCGCTGCTGCAGGAGCCGGCGGGGTCATAGTGATTCTGACCGTATGTATACGAAGAAAGCATAATAATGGTGAGAGACACCGGATAAAAAAGTGGTAGAGTAGAGGCACGAAACGGACTGATCCTTGAAAATGACGTCCTGCCCCGCCTGCAGAACATCTCATAAAGAATTCCGCAAAAAGGATAGGGTGCCGGCCATCCTTGCTAGTTGGACTGCTGCAATAAAGTACTTTACATTTTGGATAAATTATGCTAGGATAAATAAGGCTGTGAAGGGGAGCGTTGATGTTCCCCTTTCATAACTGGAATGCGTCTGTAGCTCAGTGGATAGAGCAATGCCCTCCGGAGGCATGTGCGGCGGTTCGACTCCGCTCAGACGCTATATTAATAGAAAAGGATGTTTCGTGAATGGTGTACCAGTTTCATGAAACATCCTTTCTTTTATAAAAGATTGATCTTCTTTTTCATAATATAGTGCGTCGCGATATACTGGGCAATTGTTGTGATCAGCATCAAAACCAAGCTGACAGCTATGAGTCTGAACAGATAATCTGCCATTGCGCTGCCCTGAAGAGTATAGGTCATGTATCCCGGGAAACATCCGAACAGGAACATGAGGATCACGCTGAGGACCTGCATGACGGTTGATGTGATGAAATATGCCGCAATTGCACCCAGCACCCGATGGCTCGGGAAAAGCTGGCCGACTGCAACAGAAAAGTAGATCATGACCACAGAGCAGATTCCGCTGACCAGACAGATGACGAACAGGATGAGCGCAAATGTACCGATGGAGAGTCCCAGCTCATTAGTCAGGTCATCGGAAACCATGCTGTAGGCTGTTGTTACGTTGTTCCCTGTTACAAGGAGCAGGATGCCGGCGGCAATAATGATAAGATCAGCTGCCATCAGGATGTAGCCGGAGATGATCTTTGCCCATAGATGCTGTGGACCCGAGACGGGAAGTGTCCATGAGAGATATCCTTCTTTACTGAACAGGCTGCGGTAAAACCGGAAAGCAACCTGCATCTCTGTGAAGATCATCAATGCAGAGATCAAAAGTACGAGTAGAGAGAAAAAGAGGATAAGGGAGAGGACAAGTGGTTCCGTCACGTCGTTAAAACTCAGTCTGTTCATATAGAAGAGACGTGCTGCTATACATATGAACAG
>DYCJ01000068.1:5100-11513 GCA_019418195.1 Clostridiales bacterium
TATTTTAGCAGCGGCTTTCAAGTCGTATTTGATTAGTTTTCCTAGCATTTAAACACCTCCCTGAATAAAGCATCCACGGACTTTCCGTATTTGGTACGGATTTCATCTACGGTCTCGTTAAGCGCAAGCTGACCGTTCTGAAGAAAAATTACACGGTCCAGCACGTTTTCAATATCAGAGATCAGATGTGTAGAGAGCAGGACAGTGGCATTTTCATTGTAATTGGTGAGTATAGTCCGCAAAATATAATCTCTTGCCGCCGGATCAACTCCTCCGATCGGTTCGTCAAGTATGTATAAATCAGCGTCGCGGCTCATGACAAGCACGAGCTGTACTTTTTCTTTAGTGCCTTTTGAAAGAGCGCTGATCCGTGTGTTCTGATCGATCTCAAGTGTGTCGAGCATCTTTAATGCGCGCTCTGTACTGAAGTTTTTGTAAAAGTCTGAGTAATAGGAAAAAATTTCCTTCACTTTCATATGCTCGCTGAAATAACTGCGGTCCGGAAGATAGGATACGATTTTTTTTGTCGCTGTTCCGGGTGCAAGACCGTTGATCATAATATGTCCGTCTGTGGGGACAAGAAGCCCGTTTGCAAGCTTGATCAGCGTGGTTTTTCCGCTTCCATTGGGCCCCAGAAGGCCTACGATCTGTCCTCGGTCAATAGACAGGTTCAGATTGGAAAGGGCGAAAAAGCTGCCGTATTTTTTCGTCAGTCTCTGACATTCAAGAATCGGTCTCATTGTAAACCTCCCTTTTTGATTGTGTCCGTTATCATTTCGAGGGTGTCCTCGTCAGAAAAGCCGAGCTTGCGCATCTGTTTGAAGAAATCACGGATGTGTTCCTGTGCCAGTTCTGTCCGCATCTCTTTGAGCATGGCGGTATCATCTGTTATAAAGCGGCCGCTTGTGCGCTGTGAGTGTACGAGTCCGCAGCGCTCCAGTTCGGACAGGGCTTTCTGCATTGTGTTTGGATTGACGGCGGCCTCTACGGCAAGATCGCGTACGGAGGGCAGTTTGTCTCCGGGCTGATAGACACCTGAAATGATGTCGTGTTGAATTCGCTCCATCAATTGAAGATAGATGGGGCGGTCATTATCCAGATTCCATGGCATTCGATCACCTCATATTCTTTTTTTTTGAGGAAACTGCCTTTGGCAGTTCCCTGCAGGACGAGGGATATCCCTCGTCCTGCAACTGTATTATTGATATAATACAATAATATATTCGCTGCGGGAAAATGTCAAGAGTGTTTTCGGAATTGTCAGAGAGTGTTTTCGTTTGCACTGATAATGATGTCTTTCATATTCGGGTCAAATATACCTTTTCTCAGCATTTCAATTTCATATTTATATGGGGCATAGGATTTCTTCGGTGCAGTGGGAGAAGAAATATATGGCGTCTCCAGTATTTTCGGGATTTTTTCGAAATCAGGGTGGCGAACGATATAATTGAGTGCATCGAACCCAATTTCGCCAAAGCCGATATTCTCATGACGGTCTTTTGCGGCTCCCGGTACATTCTTACTGTCGTTGATATGGAATACAGCAATCTGGTCCTTACCTATGATCCGGTCAAATTCGTCTATAATATCGTCAAAGTGATGGATGATGTCGTAACCGCTGTCACTTGTGTGGCAGGTGTCAAAGCATACCCTGAGCTTATCGTTATGTGTTACACCATCATAAATCCGCGCCAGTTCCTCAAAAGAACGGCCAATCTCGGAACCTTTTCCGGCCATGGTCTCAAGAGCAATAAAACAGTCTGTGTCCGAAGTAAGCACCTCATTGAGTCCTTTGATGATCTGTGCTGTGCCTGTTTCGACTCCGGCTCCCACGTGCGCGCCGGGGTGGAGGATAAGTGTGTGACTTCTGCAGTTTACGGTGCGTTCAATTTCCTTGGCGAGAAATTCGACTGCGAGGGAGAAAGTCTCTGGTTTTACGGAGTTGCCCAGATTGATAATGTACGGTGCATGGACAATGATCTCGCGGATTCCATGCTCTTTCATATATTCCCATGCGGGCTCAATATTCAACTCGCTGATCTCTTTTCTCCTGGT
The DNA here is from genome assembly GCA_019418195.1 of Clostridiales bacterium. Taxonomy (GTDB): domain Bacteria; phylum Bacillota; class Clostridia; order Lachnospirales; family Lachnospiraceae; genus Mediterraneibacter. The sequence continues at coordinate 7,156 of DYCJ01000068.1, forward strand.
ATTCTGGGGTGCACCGGTATAGAACATAAAAGTGTCGGCTCCGTAAGAGACAGCCTCCTTCGCAGAACCGAGGAGCATTTCTTTACCGCTCATGCCGACGTGTGAACCTAATATCATAATAAATCTCCTTTTCACAGATAAAATGATGTTGGGGGCAAAAGCCCCCAACGATAATTTATTATAAACCAGATCAGGAGTTTTCTCAAGACAGCAGATTTATGTCTGCAGGAGTGATTTCGGCGAATTTCCCAACGAAAACTTGCCGTCCTTCTTTATACATGGTAGAATATCTTTCATACGGACGAAGAGGAGTGTGGAAGATAGTGAAGACTTTACTGGAACTTATTACAATAGAGATGGAGGAGGCTTTTGCAAAGGCAGGTTATGACAAAGAGCTTGCGAAAGTGACTCTTTCCAACCGCCCGGATCTGTGCGAATATCAGTGCAACGGAGCGATGGCGGGAGCAAAGAAATATAAGAAAGCGCCGTTTATGATCGCGGAAGAAGTGGTCCCGTATCTGAAGGACAGTAAATATTTTGAGTCGGTAGATGTAGTGAAACCAGGATTTATTAATCTGAAGCTGTCCAAAGAGAGCGTAGCATCTTACCTGAATGATATGGCTTTGGAAGAAAAGCTGGGGGTTGAGGATGAAAAGACCCCTAAGACGATCATGATCGACTACGGCGGTCCGAATGTTGCAAAACCGCTGCATGTAGGTCATCTGCGTTCTGCGATCATCGGGGAGAGTGTAAAACGGATCCTGCGTTATAAAGGAAATCAGGTGATCGGGGATATTCATCTCGGCGATTGGGGATATCAGATGGGACTGATCATTACGGAGCTTAAGAAGCGTCAGCCGGATCTCCCGTATTTTGATGAGTCTTACGAGGGAGAGTATCCGGAGGAGGCCCCTTTTACCATCGGGGAGCTTGAAGAGATTTATCCGACTGCAAGCGCATACGCGAAAGAACACGAAGATTACAGAGAAGAAGCATTGCATGCTACCTATCTTCTCCAGAACGGCTACAGAGGATATCGTGCGATCTGGAATCATATTATGAATGTGTCGGTTGCTGATCTGAAGAAGAATTATGAAAAGCTGAACGTAGAGTTTGATCTGTGGAAAGGCGAGGCGGATGCTCAGAAGTATATTCCGGATATGGTACAGATGTTAAAGGATAAAGGATATGCCCGCTATGATGAAGGTGCTCTTGTTGTTGATGTACAGGAGGAGACGGATAAAAAAGAAGTTCCGCCGTGCATGATCCTGAAATCTGACGGAGCTGCGCTGTATGATACGACGGATCTTGCTACTTTGGTGGAACGTGAAAAAGACTATAAGCCTGACGAGGTGATTTATGTAGTAGACAAGCGTCAGGAGCTTCATTTTACGCAGGTGTTCCGCTGTGCGAAGAAGACAGGCATCGTGCGCCCTGAGACTGAGCTTAAATTCCTCGGTTTCGGTACGATGAACGGCAAGGATGGCAAACCGTTCAAGACACGCGAGGGCGGTGTCATGCGTCTGGAGAATCTGATCCGTGAGATCGATGAGGAGATGTACCGGAAGATCATGGATAACCGCACGGTAGAGGAGGAAGAGGCGGAGCGCACCTCGCAGATCGTCGGGCTTGCGGCTATCAAATACGGCGATCTTTCCAATCAGGCGTCAAAGGATTATATATTTGATGTAGACAGGTTCACTTCATTTGAGGGGAATACCGGACCGTATATTCTCTATACGATCGTACGTATCAAGTCTATCCTGAATAAATATCAGGAAAGCGGCGGAAGCCTGGAAGAATTGAAAGTACGTCCTGCTGAAAATGAGTATGAAAAAGCGCTTATGCTCCAGGTACTCAAGTTTAATGATGTGTTTGATGCAGTTTATGAGGAGACGGCGCCTCATAAACTCTGCGCATATATTTATGAACTTGCCAATGAATTCAATAAGTTTTACCATGAGACAAAGATCCTGTCTGAGGAAAATGAGGAGATAAAGTCGGGGTATATTGCTCTTTTGATGCTGACAAGACGTGTGCTGGAGACGTGTATCGGTCTTCTCGGATTTGAAGCGCCGGAAAGGATGTAATCACACAATGACGGAAAAACTTTTTTATCAGGACAGCCATCTTGCAGAGTTTGAGGCGGAAGTCCTGTCTTGCGAGCCGGTGACCCCGGATATCCTGCCGGGGCACAGCGGCGGTTTCGCAGCAGAGCTTGACCGCACGGCGTTCTTCCCGGAGGGAGGCGGCCAGTATGCGGATACTGGAGTGCTGGGCGGCGTCAGAGTTACGGATGTACAGGAAAAAGACGGGCGGATCCTGCATCTGTTGGAAAGCCCTCTGGAGCCGGGAGCCTGTGTGAAAGGCTGTATTGACTGGGAAGAACGGTTCATGAAGATGCAGCAGCACAGCGGCGAGCATATTGTATCGGGACTTGTGCATTCCATATATGGGTATAATAATGTGGGCTTCCATCTGGGAAGTGAGGACTGTACGATGGACTTCGACGGGGAACTCACAAAAGAGCAGCTTGTGCAGATCGAACGGAAGGCAAACCGGGCTGTGTGGAAGAATCTGGAGATACAGACACTCTACCCGTCAGAGGAGGAGCTTGCCGGCATGGAATACCGGAGCAAGATCGAAATTGAGGGACAGGTGAGGATCATTGTGGTCCCGGGGTATGACGTGTGTGCATGCTGTGCTCCCCATGTGTCTCAAACCGGAGAGATCGGGCTGATCAAATTGACCCATGTGCAGCGGTATAAGGGCGGTGCCCGCGTGACAATGCTCTGCGGCGGAAGGGCGCTCCAGGACTATGAGACGAAACAGGGGCAGGCGGGAGAGATTTCTGCCCTGCTGTGCGCAAAGGAAAATGAAATCGCAGAGGCGGTGCGTCATTTGAGGGATGAGGCGGACAACCTGAAGTATGAGCTGGGCGAAAAAGAGAAAAAACTGATCGCTGTCAAAGCGGAAATGGTTCCGAGTGACGGCGGACCTGTATGCATTTTTACAGAAGATATCGAGGGGGACTCTATGCGTCTTCTCATGAATCTGGTGCTGGAAGCTGGACATAGTGTGTGCGCAGTATTCCATGGAAATGACAGTGAGGGTTATCGTTATGTGATCGGCAGCCGGACACAGAACATGCGCGAACTTGTTAAAGAATTCAACGCGGTATTTGACGGGCGCGGCGGTGGCAAACCAGAGATGGTACAGGGAACGGCCCGGGGATGTGAAAGTGAGATGAGGACGTGGATCCTGGAGAAAGCGGGTGAGGTGTAAATGAATCAGATCTACCGGAAAAGTCCTTTCTGGAGCCTTGCAGGACCGATGCTCGGATATCTTGTAATTCAGTTTGCGGTTCAGTTTGCAGCCCAGCTTGTGATAGAGATGCCATACGTTATGCGGGCGTACGCTGAGATCCTGAGAGGCAGCAGTGATACAGTTCCTTCCATGCAGGAACTGCTGAATTCCTATATGCAGACACTTGAGCCGGCTTTTGAGGCAATCGTACGATACCAGGTTGAGATTGCGGCGCTTTCGGCGCTTGGTACGATCGTGCTGACGGGTATACTGTTTGCCCGTGACAGGAAGCTGGAAGAAAAAATCGGCGTTGTGCTTCCGGAGAAGGCACCGCTGTCAAAATACTGGACAGTGGTCATTTTCGGAATTGCTGGATGTATTGCTGCCACCTGTTTGATGGCAATGGTGCAGCTGGCGTTTTATGATGAGCAGTATCAGCAGACTGCACAGATCACATATTCGGCAGGTTTGCTTGTACAGATCATCGGACTGGGGATCATTACTCCAGTAGCAGAAGAACTGATGTTTCGGGGGATTTTGTATAAGAGATTCCGCGAGCGCCAGGGATTTTGGTATTCGGCTCTATGGTCGGCGCTGCTTTTCTCATTTATGCACTCAAATACGACGCAGATGGTCTATACATTCCTGCTGGGAGTGCTGCTGTCGTATCTGTATGAAAAGTTTGGATCTTTCAAAGCACCTCTGATTCTTCATATCCTGCTTAATACAGGATCAGTAGTTTTTACAGAGGTGGGAGTATTCCGTTATCTTGCAGGCAGTCCCAGGAGAATGGCGGGGGCGGTCATTGCAGGAGCGTTCCTATGCTCGGTGATGTTTGCGGTGATCCAGAGGATACCGGTGAGGATTGAAAGCCGTCTGAATACAAATGATACTGACAGACATGATATGTTTTCGTGAATATTGAGTTGCAGAGGCTTTGTTTTTATAAAAAAACAATTTTAAATTGTGTGCGGCAGAGGGGTGCTTCTGCCGCTCTTTTATTGCGTGAAAAAGGTAAATAAAGCGAAAATAAAGATAAAATTATATATAAC
>DYCJ01000069.1 GCA_019418195.1 Clostridiales bacterium
ATGATCTCCTCCGGCGGCAGCATGCTGGATGTAGCCAGACAGATAAAGGAACGCAACGCCGGCCGCGTCTTTGTATGCACTACTTTCGGATTGTTCACGGACGGATTTGCCAAATTTGACGAATACTATGAAAAGGGATATATCAACAAAGTCATTACCACCAACCTGACTTATCTTCCGCCGGAACTGTATGAAAAGCCGTATTTTGCAGCCGCAGATATGAGCAAATTCCTTGCCCTTATCATTGATTCGCTGAATCATGATATCACGATCGGGTCTGTTATGAATCCGACTGACAAAATACACTCTCTTCTTGAAAAGCGCGCACGCGGAGAACAGATATAGAGCCAGAAAAATGCAGAGACCTCATCTATATGCGGCCTCTGCATTTTTCTATCTCATCCTCCGGCTTTCATATCTGCTTTTTGTCTTTAAGAAACGGATCAGCGCAGCATATCTTTCTTCGACCGTTTCTGCGTTTTCTGCAAATTCCAGGCTTTCCGCTGCTGCAGTCAGGAATCTCGCATCAATCTCAGGCCGGTGTTTCTGGAGAAACTGTACCCGTTCTTCATTATCGTTGAGATCAAGAAATTCCAGGATCAGTGAGGTTGTATTTCCATGACGTTTTAATCCGAGAATATCACTTTCGCTTACATCCCGGCACAGTTCAAAACGGTACTTCTGATCCGCATGAGGATATTTCCCCACATCCAGCGGACTTAAAAATGTCTCAAGGAAACTGGCAAACACTTTCCTGGTCCCCTCTGCTGTCTCAAAAACGACCATTTCCTCTCCCGTCTCAGTGCATACCGCGATATCGAGGATTTTATACTTTCTGCCCTTGAAATGTCTGTAAATATCTCCTTTTTTGGGAATTCTCCTATCCATAATACAGCTCCTTACAACAATTAATACAGCTTTGCACTGATGAGTTTGGGACGGAATCCGTTCCGCTCCAGCGCATCAAGGATCCTGTTCTTATGTTCTGTACCAAAAGCTTCCATCGTGATCCTGAGTTCCACGGCTGCGTTTCTATTAGTGCTGACGAACTGATTATGCTCCAGCTTGATGACATTTCCCTGTTCATCAGCGATCGTCTTTGCCACCTGGACCAGCTCACCCGGTTTATCCGGAAGAAGTACGGATACTGAAAAGATACGGTCTCTCTGGATCAATCCGTGCTGAACTATAGAAGACATGGTGATAACATCCATGTTTCCGCCGCTCAGGACGCAGACCACTTTCTTTCCTTTAAGATCCAGCTGCTTTAAGGCCGCCACAGAAAGAAGTCCGGAATTCTCCACGATCATCTTGTGGTTCTCCACCATGTCGAGGAAAGCTCCGATCAGCTCGTCATCCTCCACCAGAAGCATATCGTCTACATTCTCCTGTACATATGGCAGGATCTTATCTCCCACGGCTTTCACTGCAGTACCGTCCGCGATCGTGTTCGCACCGTCAAGTTCCACTACTTCTCCTGCTTTTAATGCCGCTGTCATGCTCGCCGCCTCTGCCGGTTCTGCACCGATCACCTTTATCTTTGGATTGAGCATTTTCGCCAGTGTAGACACCCCGGAGATCAACCCGCCGCCTCCTACCGGAACCAGGATATAGTCGACAGTCGGAAGTTCCTGTACAATCTCCATGGCGATCGTTCCCTGACCGGTCGCCACATCAAGATCATTGAACGGATGAACGAAAGTGTAGCCTTCCTTTTCAGCCAGTTCACAGGCATATGCATAAGAATCATCATATACATCGCCGTAAAGGACAACTTCTGCTCCGTAGCTCTTCGTCCGGTTCACTTTGATCAGCGGTGTCACTGTCGGCATGACGATCACCGCCTTACAGCCGAATTTCTTGGCAGCGAACGCCACACCCTGCGCGTGGTTTCCGGCAGATGCAGTGATCAGTCCGCGGCTTCTTTCTTCTTCTGTCATCGTGCTGATCTTGTAATATGCGCCCCTGATCTTATATGCCCCGGTATGCTGCATATTTTCCGGTTTCAGATAGACTTTACCCCCCGTCTGCTCGCTCAGGTATTCACTGCGGATCAGTTTTGTCGGGTTTGTGACCCTTTTGACCAGTTCGCTCGCCTCTTCAAATTTTTCCAGTGTCATCATCGTCATCAACCTCTTTCCTGTTGTCTTCTATGAATCTTTCGTCAGTCCTCGCCCCGATAGAATAATGCGTTTACGAATTCTCCGGAATCAAATTTCTGAAGATCATCGATCGTCTCACCGACTCCGATATATTTGACCGGTATGCCAAGTTCCGCCTGAATGGCAACAGCAATCCCGCCCTTCGCCGTCCCGTCCATCTTTGTCAGCACGACACCTGTTATATCCGTGACCTCGTTAAATTCTTTTGCCTGAGCCAGGGCGTTCTGCCCTGTTGTAGCATCCAGTACGACCAGAGTCTCACGAAAGGCCTGCGGATACTCCCGGTCGATCACACGGTTGATCTTCTTTAATTCCTCCATCAGGTTCTTTTTATTGTGGAGGCGTCCCGCTGTATCGCACAGGAGCACATCTGCTTTTCTCGCTTTGGCCGCTGCCACAGCGTCATAAATGACTGCTGCAGGATCCGCCCCTTCCTGACCGCCGATCATATCAACGGATGCACGGTTTGCCCATTCTTTCAACTGTTCTCCTGCTGCCGCGCGGAATGTATCTGCCGCTGCGATCATGACCCTTTTGCCCTGATTTTTTAATTTTCCCGCCAGTTTTCCGATCGTTGTGGTTTTCCCTACACCGTTGACGCCGATCACAAAGACAACAGAAGTGCGGTCCTCAAATTCATATGCTGTCTCTCCTACATCCATCTGCTCTCTGATGCTGTCGATCAGAAGCTGCCGGCACTCGATCGGCTCTTTAATATGCTGTTCGCGTACCTTTTCTTTCAGGTCATCCAGGATGTTCATTGTAGCGCGGACCCCAAGATCTCCCATGATCAGAGTCTCTTCCAGTTCTTCATAGAAATCATCATCGATCTTAGAAAATCCATGAAAAATACTGTCCATTCCGGATACGATATTATCTCTTGTCTTTGTAAGTCCTGATACCAGACGCTTAAAAAAGCCCTTTTTTTCTTCCATCTTATTGTCCTCCATTTCTCAGGATACCAGCTCGTTTTCCAGCAGGTCAACGGAAACAAGTGTGGATACACCTTTCTCCTGCATTGTGATCCCGTAGAGCCGGTCTGCGGCCGACATCGTTCCGCGCCGGTGTGTGATCACGATAAACTGGGTATATTTTGTCAGCTTATGCAGATACCGGGCAAACCTGGTCACGTTATTGTCATCCAGAGCCGCCTCGATCTCATCCAGGAGACAGAAAGGCGATGGTTTCAGATTCTGGATCGCAAACAGCAGTGAGATCGCTGTCAGCGCTTTTTCACCTCCTGAGAGCTGCATCATATTCTGAAGCTTCTTGCCCGGCGGCTGCGCGATAATGCATATTCCTGCCTCAAGGATATCCTCATCCTCCATCAACTCCAATGTTCCCTTTCCCCCGCCGAAAAGCTCGCGAAATACGATGTTAAACTCATCTGCGATCCGTTTGAACTGTTCACTGAACTGTTTTCTCATGGCAGAATCCAGCTCGTCAATGATCTGGACCAGTGTTGCTTCTGCCTCCACGAGATCATCATGCTGCCCTTTAAGGAATTCATATCTCTCAGACACGTTTTTGTAGTCCTCAATGGCATTTACATTGACGGTTCCCAGCTGCCGTATCTCGTTTTTCAACGTCTGGATCTGGCGTTTCATAAGACTAAGATCTGTAAGATTCGGATTTCTGAGTTCCATTGCATGATTGTAGGTGATCTCATATTCCTCCCACATATAATTTATCTGCTTTTCGGAGGATGCCTCGTAGGACTCTTTCTGACTGTTCAGTCGGAAACACTCTTTGTCAAGAGCCGAGATGTGTTTTGAAAGTTCTTCACGCATCTTGAGGAAATCCTTGTGTTTCCGGTTCAGCTCTTCTCTTTTACTGCTCTGCTCCCCGATTTCTTTTTCAATCTCACTATAGAGATCTTTCGAATTTTCGATCGTCTGCCGAAGCTCACCGATTTCAGCTTCTTTCTCCCGGATTTCCTCAGATGCACTGTCCTTATTCCGGTCAAGTTCTTTCAACTCTGCCTCAAACTTCTCTATCTCGTCATTGATACGCGCAATATTTTCTTCAATAAACGCATTCTGCTGTTCAAAGCCTGCCAGTGCAAGATGTACTTTTTCTGACTCTTTCAGTCTTGTACTCTCTTCCTCTTTCTCATTCTCCAGATTTTTCTGCAGCATTTCAATCTCGGCATTTAATTCCTGCTCCAGACTCTGTGATGTCTCCAGCTCCATCTGTATAGACTCTTCATTCTCAGCGATGGTCAAAAGCTGCCTCTCCAGATTTGACTGCTCCTCGCGGAACCTTTCAAACCTCTCCTGTGCCTCCCGCTGACGGACCCTGGTCTGCTCTACATTCATCTTCTCTGTATTTTCAAGGACAGAAGCCTTGCGCAGCTCTTTCTGTATTTCATCGACCGTATTATAGCAGGATGCCCGGGCCGTCTTTATCTCGCTTACCTGTTTCTCCATTGCATCCATGTCAGCCTTTAATAACGCAACAGTCTTCTCGAATTCCTCAATCTCGCGTCTGCGGCTCAAGAGATTGCTGGAATTCTTGAAAGCACCTCCGGTCATAGAGCCGCCCGGATTGATCAGCTCGCCTTCAAGAGTGACCAGACGCAGTGACTGACGGTACTTTCTTGCAATTGCGATACCGTCATCAATGGTGCGCACCACAATCGTCCGTCCCAGGAGCTGGTCTGCAAGACCTGTAAAGCGATCATCCACATGGACAAGCATGTTGGCAAGACCGATCACACCGGGTTCTTTTAATGCTTCCGGGGTACGGATACCTCCGCCTCCATGCATACTGGTGAGCGGAAGAAAAGTAGCCCGCCCGAATTTATTTTTCTTCAGAAATGCGATCATCCGTTTTGCTGTATCTTCATTGTCTGTGACAATATTCTGGATACTGCCTCCCAGAGCCGTTTCAACTGCGATCTCATATTCCTTATCCACTTTGATGATATCAGCCACCACGCCGATCAGACCCTTTTCCCTGTCTTTATTCGCCATGACTTTCCGGATACTATTTCCGTAACCGTCATAACGCTCTGTGATATTTTTCAGAGATTCCAGGCGGGAGGATTCCCTGTGATAAGCCGTCTGCCCGATCCGCAGCTTTTCCTGTTTCTCGCTCAGTTCTTTCTGGAGACTCTCGATCTGCTGCTCATTTTCCGTGATCCGGGCATTGTATCCGCGGATCGTCTCCTGTACGTTCCCCAGTTCTTCCTCATACTCCCGGAGCCGTTCTGCCAGACGTTCGCCCTCTTCCGATACTTCCAGTATATTGCGGGCAAGCTCTGCCTTTCTGGCAGCAATCTGATCCTTAGTCGTATCATAATGCTGAATCTTCGCCTGTGTGGACGCCCTGTTTCCGAGAAGGCTCATGATCTCCTGCTTTTTCTCCTCGATCTGGGCCGTATGCTCCGCAATGTGGCTCTGTATTTCAATCAGCCCTTCCCGTGCTTCGCTGTCCTGGGCGATCGCACTGTTCAGATGATCCTGCACTTCCATTTTCTCAGCTGCAAGCGTTCTTTTCTGTTCCTGTCTTGTATCGATCTCTACATGGATCGTATTGGCACGGTTTCCATAGTGCTCATCATTCATCCGCACCGTATTGATCTGCTCTTTAAGGACATTGATCTGCCCTTCGAGCTGCTGTTTCAGCAGATTCGTCTCATTGAGCTGGGTTTTGGCAGTCTCAATGGCAAGGTCAATCTCCTCTACTTCCTCCTCAATGGCCTCATACTCTGCTTTCATCCTGTCATAGCGCTCGTTTGACTCCTCCATCTCGGCGGATGCAGTCCCATACTTTTCTTCGAGCTCTTTGATCCGCTCTCTCAGTCGTTCCTCTTCCAAGAGGAACATATTGATATCGTATGTCTTTAATTCTTCTTTTTTCTTTAAATATTCCTTTGCCGTCTCCGACTGTTTCTCCAGAGGGCCCAGCTGTTTCTCCAACTCCGAAAGAATGTCGTTGACACGCGTCAGATTCATGCGCTCTTCTTCAAGTTTCTTCAGAGAAAGATTCTTACGGCGTTTGAATTTTACGATTCCCGCCGCTTCGTCAAAAAGTTCCCTGCGCTCTTCCGGCTTTCCGCTTAAGATCTTGTCGATCTGCCCCTGTCCAATGATAGAATATCCCTCTTTTCCGATTCCCGTATCATAGAACATCTCATTGATGTCCTTTAAACGGCAGGCCGCCCCATTGATCAGATATTCACTCTCACCTGAACGATACAGCTTACGGGTCACTGTCACTTCCTCAAAATCTACCGGAAGCTTATGGTCAGAGTTGTCAAGCGTAATGGCTACAGAGGCATAACTGAGCGGCTTCCTGTTCTCCGTACCGGAGAAGATCACATCCTGCATGCTCCCTCCACGGAGCTGTTTGACTCTCTGCTCGCCGAGAACCCATCGTACAGCGTCCGCCACATTACTCTTGCCGCTTCCATTCGGTCCCACAATACCGGTAATGCCATTGTGAAAATCAAATTTTATCTTGTTTGCAAAGGATTTAAATCCCTGCACTTCAATGTTTTTTAAATACATATAACACCTGCTTTATCTCTGTTTTCTCAGCTTCAGGATTGCCTGGTAAGCAGCCTGCTGCTCCGCAGATTTTTTCGTCCGTCCTGCGCCACGACCGTAGCCTGTACCTTTGATCTGCACTTCCACTTCAAAAGACTTATTATGGTCAGGTCCCTGCTCGCTCACAAGATGGTAGGTGATCTCCCCCTTCTTTTTCGCCTGTACCATTTCCTGAAGGATAGTTTTACTATCATAAAAGAGTTTTTTGTCCTCAAGATCCGTCAGAATAAACCGCCGGATAAACTCTTTTGCACTAGTAAAACCACCATCCAGATAGACCGCGCCGATCAGCGCCTCCATCGCATCAGAGGTGACTGAATCCCGTTCCCTTCCCCCTGTAGCCTCTTCTCCTTTTCCGAGAAGGAGATAGTCACCGAGACCGATGTCTCTCGCACAGAGTGCCAGGGACGGTTCGCACACCATACTTGCCCTGGTCTTTGTCAGTTCTCCCTCAGGAGTATGCGGAGATTCTTTAAAAAGATACTCGCTGGATACCAGCTCCAGCACTGCATCCCCGAGAAATTCCAGCCTCTCGTTACATCTGTATTTGGGAAGATGCTTCTCATTGGTATAGGAACTGTGCATCATTGCCTGCTTCAGGAGAGAGAAATCCTGAAATGTATATCCTGTCTTCTTTTCCAATTCTTTTAATTTTGTATCCATATTCCTCACATTTTCTTATGAAAACGAAAAAGCCCCTGTGGGCTTTTTCATTTCATATAGTAGACTCTTTACTTATTCCACTGCTTTTTTGATCTGGTCTACCGCATCCTGTACGGTTACGATCTTCTCAGCCTCGTCGTTATCGATCTCAATATCAAACTCCTCTTCGATCCCCATGATGATCTGGAAAATATCGAGGGAATCCGCGCCGAGATCGTCTACAAATGTTGTCTCCGGTTTGATCTCCTCTTTCTGAACATTGAGCACGTCCGCGATAATGTCCTGAAGTTTTTCAAATTCCATAATCAGATCCTCCTTACTCTACTCGCTCTCTTTGATTTCTTCCTGCGTCTCCTGTATTGCTGCTTTTATTTTCTCATTGATCTTCTGCTCTTTAAATGTGACGCACTGGATAATGGAGTTACATATTTCCGTGGAAGTAGAACTTCCATGGGTTTTGACTCCGAGACCTTTTAAGCCCAGAAGCGGCGCACCGCCGTACTCACTGGCATCAAAGTCTTTCAGGGTGGCCTTGAGAGCCGGCTTCACAAGAAGCGCGCCGATCTTGCTGCGAAGACTGGACATCATTCCCTGTTTTACTTTTTTGATGAGGGCTCCGCCTACACCTTCGTAGAGTTTGAGGATCACATTCCCGACAAATGCCTCGCAGACGACCACGTCCACTTTGCCGTACGGGATCTCCCTCGCCTCCACGCTGCCGACAAAATTGATATCTTTACATGCCTTGAGAAGCGGAAAAGTCTCTTTGACAAGGGCGTTTCCCTTCTCCTCCTCCGCACCGATATTTACAATGCCGACTGTAGGATTCTTTTTTCCCATCACACTCTCCATATAGATGGATCCCATCTTGGCAAACTGCACGAGATGAGACGGGCGGGCGTCAACATTCGCCCCGCAGTCGATCAGGAGCGATACTCCTGTCAGTGTCGGAAAAAGAGGGGCAAGCGGCGGCCTCTCTACACCTTTGATCCTGCCCACGAGCACCTGACCTCCTACAAGGACAGCTCCCGTGCTTCCGGCAGATACAAATGCGTCAGCCTCTCCGTTCTTTACCATCTTCATCGCAACCACGATAGAAGAATCTTTCTTTCCGCGGATTGCCTTTACCGGCGGTTCAGCAGTCTCGATCACCTCCGTGGCATTGACGATCTTGATCTGGTTCTCAGGCCAGGTATACTTTGCGAGTTCATTTTTGATCACATTCTCCTGACCTGTCAGCAAGATTTGAATGTCTTTCCTCTTCTGTACTGCCTCTACAGCACCCTTTACGATCTCAACAGGAGCATTATCCCCGCCCATCGCGTCAAGGGCAACTTTCGTAATCTCAGACATTTTCTCTCCTCCTAACACTACTGAAATCATTCTACTGGAAAACAATATAAAAATCAACAAAAAAAAGACGCAAAACACAAAGTTTTTACGTCTTTTACCTGTGCTTTCAGATTAGTCAACAGAGATGATCTCACGCTTGTTGTATGCGCCGCATGCTTTGCACACGCGATGTGGCATCATAAGTTCGCCGCACTTGCTGCATTTTACAAGGTTCGGAGCGCTCATCTTCCAGTTAGCTCTTCTCTTATCTCTTCTTGCCTTTGAAGATTTATTCTTTGGACAGATTGACATAGGTTACACCTCCTTAAAATTCTTAAATAAGTCACGGACAACTGACATTCTAGGATCAAGCCCCGGATCTTCACAGTCACAGGACCCCGTATTCAGATTCCGGCCGCACACTCTGCACAAGCCTTTGCAGTCTTCATGGCAGAGCACCTTTTCCGGCCATTCTGACAAAATCTCATAAAAGAGCATTTTGTCCACGTCAAGATGATATCCGTCAATAAAGTTTGATTCATCCAGCTCCTCTGTCAGTTCTGCGTCGGAGAGACCTATGTCTACATGCCTTGTAAAATTCAGTACAAAGTCATATCTGACATCCTCCAGGCATCGGTCACACGGGATCAGAACGGTAAGGCCTGCATCGGCCTTGATGAGCAGTTCTTTTCCTTTGATATGCTCTGCCCGGACGTGAACCGGCTCACTTTCAGCGACCGGATAATCCCCGGACTTCAGATGGATCATATCCATCGTGAGCGGCACAGTCTCCTCCACTGTCTTATGCTGGTCTGACAAAACGTCTGATAGGTTGATTAACATAGTTGTTTTCTCCTATTCATACCTAAACCATTATATCACGGAAAATGTGTTTGTCAACCAAGAAATGCACAAAATATTGATTAACTTCAGCATTAACTTCAGCTTAACTTCTGCATATCTTTATTCTTCTGTCACGGCACTGATTTCCAGCGTAGATACGCTGTCTCCGTCCAGTCCGACCGTCAGCTCCGTATCACCTTTGGCATAGACCATCTCTGTTGAAGACTCTGACTCCGGATCACCGTATGCCTCTGTCACTTCGTCCTTTGTGCTGCCGATGCTGATTCCTTCGTCAGTTGACACTGTATCATCCATAAACACAACGGACAGGACATAATCTTTGTCATCCACCGGATAGGTATTAAGCTGGAATCCCGGATATGTATACACCTTGTCCAGACCTTCAAACGCACAGCTCTCTGACTCGAAGTAGTCATCTGCCTCTCCCAGTTCTTCCACAACCGCAGATGCATCTGCATTCATCTCGATAACTGTGGAGCCGCTCGTGAATGTAAATCCGTCTCCTCCTGATGACTGAGAACTTCCTGAACCGGAACCGCTCTGAGTATCAGAGCCTCCGCAGGCTGTCAGTGCCAGTGCCGTTACCGCCGCCGTTGCCAGTAATACCATTTTTCTTTTCATTTTTCTTACCTCCTGAATATAAATATATTAAAGCAATCCTAATAACTGATGATCTCACCGTATTCCTCAAGTTCCTTATACTGAGCCTCTTCCATCTCTTCATAGAACCTGATTTTCTCCGCATAGACTTCGGCGTACTCCGGATCTTCCCGGTAGTCTGTCAGATCATAATTCTCAGTCAGGTATTCGCCGAAGTATTTTGACAGCTTTTCCGCGCCCGCCAGATTCAGATGCAATCCTGCGTCATAGGTGTCGGTACTGTAATCGATCCCTATCTCGTCAGCCATCTTTTCATAATTAAAGTAATCCAGTCCGTATTTGTCCGCATATTCGACGATCTGTTCATCCCACTCATCATACCAGTGCGGATAAAGACTGGGGGATTTGACAAGCACAAGCTTGATCCCGTTCTCCTCACAGAGTTCTCTCATTTTGTCCAGATATTCCATGGCTTTATCGCCCAGTGTGTAATCCGATAACTTCTCAGGCTCGGGGAATCCGTCCACCGGCCGCACATCCACGCGCATATAGTATCCGTTATGTGATACTTTATCCTTATGGAACATATATTCCACATCCTCAGCCGACAGTTCCGACCACCTGGAATGATATCTGAGGATCGGGAAAATATAATCCAGCATATTTTCCTCCTCTGTCATAGACGCCTGTATCGCCCCGATCTTGGAGGAAGACATCTTCATTCCATCGATCGACATACGATTATACGCCTCGCTCTGGGGTTCATTATATTTCATAGCCAGGACATTGAACACAACGACCTTGGGAGTCTCGTACCGGAGAGTATCCTCCAGGAGATAATAGGACTGCCAGGTAAGCTGCTGGGCAGAACCTCTGATATAGCTTGTGATTCCGAAATCTTCATAGAGTGTGATCGGAGAGAAGTTCTCATAGACTTCACAGTCTCCCACGAAAATCACCTCATGGTCAGTCGTCTCCTGGTAATACTCTTCCACCATCGCCCCTTCCGGGATATCAGACATATACTTTGGCATCAAAAGCCGCTGGAGCAGGAAGAGGATTACCAGCATGGCGGCGAGAAAGACAGCAAGAACCGCAGTCCGTTTCGCAATTTTCTTAGTTTTCATACCTGCTCCTTCCTAAAACTGATTATAGATAAACTGGCTCTGGTCATATCCGATGCCGTATGCCCCGAATACAATGACCACAAGCGTCAATGCGCCAAACACAATATACTTCCACGCTGCCGGCGAGCTGAAAATCACATCTCTCACACTGCCTCTTCTCTCCTG
>DYCJ01000007.1:0-1816 GCA_019418195.1 Clostridiales bacterium
CTATAATAACTTTCATATTCTCGTGTTCTACAAATGAATTAATATACCCTAAAATTTCATTTGTCGGGCAATCACAACGTTCTAAATCATCAAAAATCAAAATACAATTTTTAATTGGAACAAATTTTTCTGTTGCTTCAGTTATATTATCAAGATTAAGCTCTATGCCTTTATTTTTCAAAATATCAAACATTATCGGGAGCATTGAACTGATTGCCTCAGTTCCTTTTTTTATAATACCTTGCCCTTTTCCTGCTTTTGCTACAAGAACTTCCATAAACAACTGCTTTGTTACTTCCTCTATAGATTTTACCCCATACAAAGAAATATATATAATTTTTCTCTGTTGATAATCCTGATCCGAATTGTAATGTTCATTTTCATTATTTTTTAATTTTTCACAAAGCCGCTCTTTAATGAAATATGTCTTGCCACATCCCCATTCGCCATCAATCATTACGGCATAGTTATATAAAGTTTCATCAACATAATTAATTATTTCCTTAACAATATCATCATCCGTTAATTTCCTATTTTCCATTCTGTCTATCACGCAATTGTTCCCCCTTATATTGTAGAATAAAATAATTCTAACACCCTTTACTAAGAATTACATCCCCATTTTATCCAAAGAACTTCCTATAATGTGATAGCCACTTTGCGACATTGTGTCACAAAGTGGCTGGGTTAGTCTGCATGCCAAACGAAAACGGAGTGTTAAAAACAGCCTCCTATAATCCCCATCTCCCTCAGCTTTCCGTTCAGTTCCTTCAAAATTCTCTTTCTCCGGTTAGCAATTGTCTTTCTGCTACACCCGCAGATCTGTGCCGCTTCCTTTACAGTGACTTCCTCAAAATACAGCAGATACAATAGATAAGCGTCCTCTTCCGCCAATTTTTCCATAACTGACCGCAGTTTTTCTGTACATATTTCCCGGATCACAGTATCTTCCACACCATCTGCAGCACCAATCGGGATAGCTCCCTGTTCTGTCAGCATTTCCAGGCTGGACACTTGATATTTCCGTTCTTTTTCCCTTTGGTAGCGTTCCCTTCTCCGGGACTGATACCATTCCAGATAGACTTCCCTGGTTACTTCCATAACTGTACCATCTCCAGCACGAAGTACATAACATTTCCGCTCCTTTGGACGCTTACCCGACATACAGCACTCCACCTTTCCCAGAATCTACTGTCTTTCTGGAGGAAATATCTTTCTGACCGACCCTCATCCGGCGAAGTGCCAACATGAGCGTCTGGGAAACCGTGGGCTGTGTAATGCCAAGCTCCTTAGCAATCTCCCATTGTGTTTCACCATAATAAAAATACAGGATCACGATATCTCTCTGCCGTTCTGTCAGAAGCCCCATCAACTCCTGAATCTTCTCTTTTTCTATCAACTGATCCAATGGTGGCAGTGCCGGCGAAGCCAGGAAAAACCATTCCTCAGAGACAGCATGATAGGAAACCACCCTCTCCTTATGGCACGTTTCTCGATTCTTTACCAGACGATCCTCCCCTTCCAACAATAGGCGTACATACCATTCCTGCTGTTCAAAAAATGATGCGTCCACGCAGATCTGCCGTCCATTATTCTCATAACAGTAATCTCCGCAGCTATGTACCGGAAAAACAGTGGTATATTTTCCTATCCGGTAAAGTGCATACCCTTCCCGAAACACCAAAAGCTGCACTTCCCCACCATTTCCCATGCTCACAATTCGCTCTCCTTGTTCCAGCAAATGCCGAGCTGTGGGAACTTTTTTCTCTGACTTTGGCTTTTTCACAATCCACTTTAAATCCTGTAACGTCATCAT
>DYCJ01000007.1:1826-12327 GCA_019418195.1 Clostridiales bacterium
GCCCATAGGCTCCGGGCGGCCAGATGGCAGCGCACAGAAATCCAGTAAAAAGGCAGCAAAAAAGGTTCCCGACACGCCCGTTTTTTTTAACGGGAGTCTGGAACTCCTCCTACTGCCTGCAAAAGCCTGCATTTATTTTATCACCGGTACTGCCGGATCAATTCCTTTTTCGATTGCTCCTGAAGATGCTACGTCAATGGTTCTGTTTTTTTCTTTTCCTCCCCAATCAACGAGGAATAATCCCCCATTGCGTCATAAGGGCAGCTTCTCCGATAGAGCAGGTTTTCTTCCCTGGTCAAGTTTCTCCCTCCTTCCACATATCTGTGCTTTGCATATCCAATGTATCATTCTGCCGACTATTTTTCCCTTGCAGATATGGGGAAACTCACAGGATTTCCCCTCATATCTGTGGATTTTACCGTATTCCCTCAATCCCATCTATCAAGGCGCTCATGGTCTGGATCACGACTTTCTGTTCCTTTGGACGCAGGTTCAGGACACGGGAAATCATCTTGTGGGCGGGATTTTTCTTTACTCCCGGCTTCCTTCCCAATAACTCGTTTGCGTCAGCATCCAGTACCTCCACCATCTTTGCGAAAATCTCAATAGACATGGCCGCCTGCCCTCCCTCAATGCGGCTCACTGTGTTGACACTGATACCTGCTTTCTCTGCAAGAGTCTCCTGGGATAAATGGCTGTCTTTTCTCTTTTGTCGGATACGTTCCCCCAACTGGATCAACTCCTGCGATCCCGCACGGTTTCCCAACACAGTCCCTCCTCTCGATCCAAATATGACTTTGCGCCATCGTGTCGCAAAGTTTTCTGCACATAGGCAGAAAAAGCAGCCAGGTACATAGACTTAGCTGCTTTTTAAATTCTCTATTCAGTTTAACATCCTATGGGAAATTCTCCCTTTCTCATACTGTCCTGATCTTTGCCAGCCGGCATATACCTGCTGCAACAGCTTTCGCCAGATAAAAGGCCGCCAGAACCAGCCGTCCCGTCAGGATCACGCCTCCGATCACACCGCCAATCAGCAGGTTAAATACAAACACCCCCACTGTTCCGCCAATGTCAAAGCCTTTCGGGATAATCCACAGGAACATCTTATGTACGCCAAAAGGAATCCCGACAAACATCCACAATTTCAAATAATCGCACTGTCCTTGTTCCACACAGAGGGGATAAAACAGCACTGACAGGAATACTGCCGCTCCTACCGGAACAATCACCTTTTTCACAAATTCATACATCTTAGCCACCTCCGTACAGATCATGATTCACTTCCGCCTGGTAGTAATGGTTCATTGTCATGGACGAATTGTAAAGCGTCGCCAAAAGATATGCCTTGATATTCGCCACTTTGGACGTATTCCGGTGCAGGCTGAACAGTACATACTCGATATGGGAATACGTCAGCTTTAAAAAACGGCTCTTAACTACTGACACCGGCTTGTCCGCCCCGCCGATCCGCACTACACGATTATCCGGCAACATCAGGATCTCCACCATCAGCTCCACAAGTTCATCTACTTCCTCCCGCTCCCTTTTATCCAAGAAGCACTCATAATCAATGTTGTCCTGTATCAAAGCCCGGTAGGTTTCCATCTTCTCCATCACATCTTCTTCCACAGGATACACTTCATCCGCAGTCAGGGATTGATAAGATTGGATAGGATCAGTCTCACTAAAATCAGTCTTGTTAATATCAGTATTATTAGATTGTGATTTTGGAACTTCTTGAGTTTTGATTTTCACTATTCTTGAAGTATGATTTTCACCATTCTTGAATTGTGATTCCGGAAATTCTTGATTTGTGGTTTTCACCATTCCTGAATTGTGATTTTCACTATTCTTGAATTGTGATTCTGGAAATTCCTGAATTGTGGTTTTCACATTCCTTGAATTGTGATTTTCACTATTCTGTGTATTTTCAGGGTTTTCCAGTGTTTTTTCTTCCTGTTCAGAAGAATTTTTTTCTTTTACCAGAAAGTTCTTCACATAGATTACATTCGGTTTTCCCAGCCCCAGGCGTTTCTTTTCAATCAGTCCAATCCCCTGATTACTGTCCAGTTCTTTCATCAGCTTTACCGCTTTCTGTGTTCCACAATTCAGAAGTTCTGCTATTTCTTCCACGGTAAAAATGATATACACCCGATCTTCCTCATCAAACCATCGGTTCTTAATGCTAAGGCTCATACGGTCTAACATCAGACCGTATAAAACCTTTGCCTCACAGGAGAGGGATCTAAAACATTCTGCTGTAAACAGCACTTTCGGGACACGGTAAAAACTGTACTGTTCCGCTTCCATCCCACGGAAGTAATCAAACTGTATTTCCTGCATCTGTTTCCCCCTCCTTTCCTTGTTTCCACTGTTCCAGAAGCGAATAAATCACTTCCTCTATTTGCGCTTTCGTATATGCCGGCGGGAAATAATTCCGGATCTTCTTTGAAGAAATCGTTACACTCTGTCCGCTGTTCTCTTTTTTTACCAGAAGCGCATAAACACTTTTTTCTGACAGAGTTTCTTTCTCACTCATATCTTTAAGCCGTTCCGCCTGTGCCGGGGATGGATAAATACTAATATTCGCCACCGCTTCCAACACCAGCTCCTGTTCTTCCATTTTCAGATAGGACAGACGCTCCCCGGCTACCATTTTTATATTCCCCGCATCTACAAGCTCTAAAAGTCCGTCAATCAGGCTTGCAAGCCGGATATATCTTTGCACTGTCCGTCCGCTGTCCCCTGCCTTTTCTCCCACGGCATCTGCCGTGTGCTTGTCCCCTTTGCTTCCCTGATGTTTCAGCGCCTCATATTTCATCTTGTAAGCTCTGGCTTTCTCACTGGGCAAAAGGTTTTCCCTCTGGATATTAGTATCCACCATCAGCACGGTGGCGGCATCATCGTCTAATTCCCGGATAATCACTGGCATCTCTGTCTTTCCTGCCAGCTCACTGGCCCGCCATCTCCGGTGTCCTGCCACCACCTCATATCCATCTGTACAAGGACGCACAATCCCCGGCTGGATCACGCCGTGCTGAATAATACTTTCTACTGTTTCCTGCATTTTTTCATCATCCAGTACCTTAAACGGGTGATTTTTAAAGGGATGAAGCTGGTTTAATGGAACATTTGTATATTTTCCCTCTACGTTGCTTTCTTCTGTGCCAAACAGATCGTCATAAGAAGTCAGCTTAATCTTCTCCGCACTCTTACTTTTCATCCGCAAGCACCTCCTCGGTCAGGTGACGATACCCCTCTGCCACAATTCCTTTCGGATCATGGCGGTAAATACTTTTTCCTTCTGCTGTCGTCTCTGCCGCCCGCACGGACATAGGGATACAGTTCTCAAAGATATGAATGTTATTTCCATAAAACTCCCGGATCTGTTTGGAAATATCCCGTGCGAAGTTTGTCCGTCGGTCAACCTTTGTCAGCAGAATCCCCATAATGGACAGCCTGGGATTCAGCCGTCTATGTACCTTTCCAATCGTCTTGATAAGCTGCTGTAATCCCTTTACAGGCAGGTAGGCCGCCTCCACCGGAATCAACACACTGTCCGCCGCTACCAGGGCATTGATCGTGAGCATTCCTAAAGAGGACATACAGTCAATCAGGATATAGTCATAAACTTCTTTTACCTCGTCCAGATACATGCGAAGCACCTGTTCCCGGCTCATCATATTGACAAGAGAGGTTTCCAGACCAGCAAGCTCGATATTGGCCGGGATAAAGTCAATTCCTTCCTCATGTTGGAAAATCCCCTCACCCGGCTCTACATCTTCGTCATTGATAACCTTCTCCAAGATATTGACCAGAGTAACATCCAGCTCGTCCGGTTCCTGAATCCCCAAACTCACTGCCATGCTGCCCTGGGCGTCTGCTTCCACCAGAAGTACCTTTTTACCTTCTCTTGCCAGTCCGATTCCCAAATTCACACACGATGTTGTCTTTCCCACGCCGCCTTTCTGATTAGCGATTGCGATTATCCTGCACATATATCTTACCTACCTTTCTTCCTTTTCTGTTCTCTCAATTTCTGCATAAGAGCGAAAATATCGGTTTGTCCCCTTATTGGAAAATATCTCTGATGTCTGGAGAACCCGGATTTCCGGGTTTTTCTCCAGAATCCTTTTAAACCAGCGAATGTCTCTCACTGTTCCCTGTAGCCTAATCTTCAGCATAAAACATCTCCTCCCAATCTACATAGAAACAGTAATCCGGATACCGGATTTTAATTGCTTCCCAAAAATATCTGGCATCTCCCGTACAAAAGACATCACTGACGGAATAAAGCCTTGTCTCAACAATCTGTTCCTCCGTATCATCATATTCATCTGTCGTAGGTGTCCCATCTGTATAAAGGTTAAATGCAATGCGGACAATCTTCTCGCTCCCACTGGTCTGCCAGCCTTCCTGAAGGCACTCCGGCTTTATAAACCCTGTTTTAAAGTCATAGATCCTATTTACATTTCGTCTGGTATCTTCTGACAGTCCAAGGCAATAAACCAGTGCTTTATGGTTTGTGTCCTGATACCGACATTTAGAAAGATAGGTATTATAAAATTTCTCATGTTCCTTGTTCTTAAAAGTAATTTTTCTTTCCTTACTCTTTTCTGCTCCTAACGCTGTGTTCTTTGTCATTTGCTTTTCCTCCTGAATCTTAAAATTTTATATAAAAAATAGGGACACTCTGCTGCAAGTATCCCTATCTTCTATCAATATATTGATAGCTCTATATTCACTTTCATAATTCAGGATTTTTTGTGTTCCCCGTACCGAGGTCTAAGGCAACCACAACGGTCACTTTGCTTACAAGTACCTTTTCCTTGTGATTTTCCTCTAATCTGTTGAAACTGAAAAAGTCAACAAAGTGCGTAAATTCAAGGATTTCTAGGTATTTTTCCTTTGTAGTCCTACCACAGTCTCCACATGCACGCTCATCGGGAACTGGTCCACAGCCCTCACCCGCTTCAATTCATACCCGTTCCCGCACAATATTTTCAAATCTCTCGCTAATGTCGCAGGATCGCAGCTGACATATACCACCTTCTCCGGTGCCATCTTCACGATCGTATCCAGCAGCACTTCATCGCAGCCTTTGCGCGGCGGATCCACCACGATCACATCTGCCCGCGCCGCCTGGCCGTCGTGTTTCCGGGTATATTCTTCATAATATCCGGGCAGTACTTCCTCCGCCTTTCCGACAAAGAACTCTGCGTTCTTAATTCCGTTTATCTGTGCATTCTCCCGCGCGTTATGGATTGCCTGCGGTATGATTTCCACTCCGTACACTTTCTTTGCACGTTGAGCCAAAAATAACGAGATCGTACCGATCCCGCAGTAGAGATCCCACACAGTCTCGTTTCCTTTCAGATCCGCGTATTCCAAGGCAAGTGAATAAAGTTTTTCCGTCTGGACCGGATTGACCTGATAAAAGGACAAGGGCGAAATCTGATATCTGATCTTGCCGATATAATCTGTGATATAACTCTGTCCCCACAGCACCTCATAGGAATCTCCCATGATCACGTTTGTCCGGCGTGTGTTCACGCTGACCGTAATGCTGGTCATTCCCGGAATCTTTGTCAAAGCCTTGATCAAGTCATCCGCATGAGGGATTTCCGTGCCGTTTATCACAAGACAGACCATGATCTCCTTCGTCGTAAACCCATAACGGATCAGAGCATGACGGATCAAGCCTTTTCCGGTCTTCTCATCATAGGAGAGGACTTTATATTTCTTCATAAATGCTAAAATGATCTCCAGGATATCCTTGTTTACAGGTACTCCAAGAGCACAGTCCGTATTTGCGATGATATCATGGGTCCGTCCGGCGTAAAATCCGGTGACCGGGTTTCCTTCCTTATCCGTTCCGAACGGAAACTGAGCTTTATTGCGGTATCCAAAAGGGAGCTCCATGCCGATGACCGGTTCCATGACCTGATCGATCAGCTCCGGTGCAAAACCACCAATGCGTTCCAGATTGCCCCGGACTTTCTGCTCCTTGAATACAAGTTGTCTGTCATAGGACATTTCCTGGATCTGACACCCGCCGCACTGACGCGCGAACCTGCATTTTGGCTCCACCCGGTACGGGGACGGCTCGAGCACCTGCATGAGCCTTGCATAGCCGTAATTTTTCTTTGCCTTTATGACTTTTACTTCTGCTTTGTCACCGATCACGGCATCCTTCACAAAGAGTGTATAGCCGTCAGCTTTTCCGATGCCTTCACCGCCTGCACCGATATCCGTGATCTCGATAACTGCCGTATCATTTTTCTGCATGTTATGCTCCCGATGTTCTTCTTAAGTTCGACTCAAACAGCTTGTTATAACCTAGCCATTCTGTTCCTGTCTTTCCTTTAAATATCTCGGTCAGAGTCTGCATCTTAGCATCCGCATTGTCTGCCAGGTTAAGCGCCATAGCTTCTGCCAGAGCCGGTTTCTTCGGAGACCCGTACTCCAGTTCCCCGTGGTGAGCGATGATGCAGTGCTTCAGCTCATTTGCAAGACGCACCGGGAAATCCGGAATCGAACGGATTGCCTCATCCACCATCTCGACACCGATCACGATATGTCCGATGAGCTGCCCTTCATCCGTATAGTCATTATCCGGGAACGAAGAAAGCTCCTTTGTCTTGCCGATATCATGGCAGATCGCGGCTGTGATCAGAAGATCCCTGTTCAGGATCGGATATGCTCCTGCGAAATAATTGCACATATGAACAACGCTGAGGGTATGTTCCAGAAGCCCCCCCGAGAATCCGTGATGCACGGTCTTCGCTGCTGAATGGCCTTTGAATCTTCTGATAAACTCCTCATCTTTGACAAAATAAAATTCCAGAAGCTGTTTCAGCCAGGAATTAGATATTTTGCCGATATACGAGGTCAGTCCGGCATACATTTTTTCTACATTTTTATCTGTTGTCGGCATATAGTCGGCCGGCTCATACTCTCCCTCTTCTGCTCTCCGGATCTGTTTGATATTGAGCTGGAGATTGCCGTTATAGCTGATCACATCGCCGTAGACTTCAATAAAATCCTTCTCGTCATAATCCGCGATCCCCTGAGAGTTCGGGTCCCAGACCTTACCGTCCAGGGTTCCCGTCTTATCCTGCAGGATCAGATTATCATATGGTTTCCCGTTCCGTGTCTCCGCGGAACGCTTTCCCCTGCAGAGATAGACATTCCTTATTGTCTCGCCTTCATGTAATCCGTTAATATATCTCATGTTGATCCTCTTTCTATAATTAATGTTTTTGCCCCATACTGTTACTCTTTGCTTCCTACCGTCACAGTAAACCTCACATCCACATATCCGTCTGCTCCGAGACGCATACCCCTGACTAAGACCTGTCTGCCGGCCTTGATCTGAAGGACTGCACTCTGATATGTCACGATACTGGACACACTCTCTTCCCCGACCTGACAAATGATATCGCCGCTCTGGATTCCCGCCTCCATTGCCGGCGAATCCGGATCCACATCTACCACATAGACCCCTGACGGCATTCCCTGCTCTTCCTCAAGTTCCTTTGTGACCGTAGTCCCATAAATCCCGATGTATGGCACGCTCTCGCCATTAGCCAGGATCTCTATAGCTGATTTCAAATCAGAAATAGCATACGCATTTGCCACATTACTATCGTTATCATCCCAGACAGACTGCGAGATAAGTCCTATGACCTCTCCCTCTATATTAAACAATACGCCTGTACCCGACGTCTCTGACACGATATCAGTCGCAAGCACATCACATTCACCGTCGAAAAAAGCGGTTTTGTAATCTGTTGAACTGATCAGCCCGTAGCTCATTCCGTCAGAGTATCCAAACATACTGCCAAGAGCCATTACAATATCTCCCTGCTTCACCAGGTTCGAATTTCCGAGTACAGATACTTTGATCGCGTTCCATGTATTATCTGCTATATTTCCGCGCGGTACACTGAACATGGCCAGACCGATATTTGAATCCTGTTTCTTAAGTGCTGCTTCATAGCTTCTCCCGTCATCAAACGTGACAGCCCACTTGGAAGCATCCGCACAGATCGAGCTGTCCGCAAGGATCAAAAGCTCCTGTCCGTTATCGGCTGTGATCACCCCTGTTACACTTTTTCCGATGCCGGTCATCTCGGCATCCCAGTCAGTCTGATCGGAAACCTGCCGGACTGTCACTATTCCTTTTCCAGCTTCTTGCGCTCTTTCATTCATGGAGTCCATGATCTGCTGGTAACTCTCTGCGTCTGCAGTAGTTTCCGGAACTGTTTCTTCTTCCGGTGAGGCATTCTCGTCTCCCGAAAGCTCTCCGTCTCCTGAAAGGTTCTCGTCTCCCGAAAGATCCTCATCTTCCGGAATGCTCACTGTCTCAAGATTCCCTCTGAAAACATCCTGCACCCATGGTTTGAGCGCAAAAAAACCAAGGCAGGCAAAAGCTCCGAGGATCACGCCGTATATCGCGATCCGCACAAGCTGTTTTACGAGTTGCTGCCTGCTGATTGGTTTTGGTTTGATCGTCTCTTGTAAGAAAGAATATTTCTTCTCTTCCGGTCTTTCATCCGGTTTTGGAATCTGATCTTTATCGTCTGGCATGGATCTGTTTCCTCCGAATTCTAGTATAACCGATTCAGGCGGATAGTTCAATCATTTGGAAAAGACTTTTCTTTATTGAAAGAATGGGGTAGAATATTATGTATCAATCTGAAATTTCAGTTTGTTTCATACCGGGACAAACTTAGCGCAGACGATATATATAAAGGGGAATATATGAATCAGAAAACACTCACCAAACTTGAATTTGACAAGATAATCTCACGTCTGGAAGAAGAGGCCGGATCTTTTCGCGGCAGGCAGTTATGCCGGCGTCTGAAACCCATGACAGACCTGGAGAAGATCAACACATATCAGGAACAGACAGCCGCGGCATATACACGTATTGTCAGGAAAGGACGGATCTCTTTTTCCGACGCCGCGCCTGTGGAAGAGTCTATGAAACGCCTCGAGATCGGCGGAGCATTGAGTATCTCCGAACTGCTGCGCATCTGCAGACTGCTGGCAAATACGGCGCGCGCGAAATCCTACGGCCGTCACGACACGCAGGAGGATTCGGCAGACTGTCTTGACGCGTACTTTGACCAGCTCGAGCCACTGACCAGCCTCTCAAACGAAATCGAAAGATGCATCATTTCAGAGGATGAGATCAGCGATGACGCCAGCAGTACTCTGAAGCATATCCGCCGGAGCATGGGCGGCATCAACGATAAGATCCACACAACCTTAAACGGCCTGGTCAACGGTTCTCTGCGGACTTACCTGCAGGATCCCATTATTACCATGCGCGGCGACCGCTACTGTATCCCGGTAAAGGCCGAGTACCGCTCACAAGTACAGGGTCTGATCCATGACCAGTCTTCTACCGGCTCCACCCTGTTCATTGAACCAATGGCAGTTGTAAAACTGAACAACGACCTGAAAGAGTTGTATGCCAAAGAGCAGGAGGAGATCCAGGTGATCCTCGCGCGGCTGAGCGAAGAGACTGCGCAATATATCGAAGAAATCCGTGCAGATTACCGCGCCATGACGGATCTGGACTTTATATTTGCCCGGGGAGCCCTCGCACTCACAATGAAAGGAAGCCGTCCGGTGCTCAATGAGGAAGGCCGCATCCACATACGGGAAGGCCGCCATCCACTGCTTGATGAGAAGACTGTCGTCCCAATCACGGTATCTCTCGGGGAAGGCTTTACACTGCTCATCATCACCGGTCCGAATACCGGCGGTAAGACCGTATCCCTGAAGACGGTCGGGCTTTTCACTCTGATGGGACAGGCAGGGCTTCATATCCCTGCGGGAGACCGCTCGGAACTGGCCGTATTCCATCAGGTATACGCGGATATCGGCGACGAACAGAGCATTGAACAGAGTCTGAGTACATTTTCATCACATATGACAAATATCGTTTCTTTCCTGAAGAAAGTGGACGAACATTCTCTTGTACTTTTTGACGAGCTGGGAGCGGGTACGGATCCTACGGAAGGTGCTGCCCTCGCCACATCCATCCTCTCTTATCTGCATAAGAGAAATATACGCACAATGGCGACCACACACTACAGTGAGCTGAAAGTATATGCACTCTCGACGCCGGGCGTGGAGAATGCCTGTTGTGAATTCGACGTGGAGAGTCTCCGTCCCACTTACCGGCTGCTCATCGGTATTCCCGGAAAGAGCAACGCATTCGCCATCTCCGGCAAGCTGGGACTGCCCGATTTTATTATCGAAGATGCAAAGAAACGGCTCAGTGAACAGGATATATCCTTTGAAGATCTGCTCACCGACCTGGAGACAAGCCGCCGGACGATCGAGAAGGAGCGGGAAGAGATCGCCGCTTACCGCCGTGAAACGGAGGCTCTGAAAGAGCAGGCCGAGAAGCGCCAGGAGAAGCTGGATGAACAGAGAGACCGGATCCTGCGCGAAGCGAATGAAAAGGCCAACGCCATCC
>DYCJ01000007.1:12337-19440 GCA_019418195.1 Clostridiales bacterium
GAAGTGGCAGATGAGACGATCCGCAATTTCCACAAATTCGGCAAAGAAAATATTTCTGCAGCGGAGATGGAAAAAGAGCGGGAACGCCTGCGCAAAAAGATAAAAGATACCACCCCGGCAGCTTCCCCCTCCCGCAAGGCAAAGAAGGCACATAAACCGGAGGAGTTCAAACTCGGAGAGACAGTAAAAGTACTGAGCATGAACCTGACCGGAACCATACAGTCTCTGCCCGATTCCCGCGGGAATGTCACCGTACAGATGGGGATTCTCAGATCTCAGGTCAATATCTCCGATCTTGAGATCATAGAAGAGCCGTCGCCATACACATCGAAGAAATTAAGCCGTACTTCAAAGGGAAAGATCGGCATGAGCAAATCACTCTCCGTCAGCCCTGAGATCAATCTGCTCGGAAAGACAGTAGACGAAGCAGTAGCGGAACTTGACAAATATCTCGATGACGCCCTGCTCTCACACCTGAACACCGTGAGAGTCGTTCACGGCAAGGGGACAGGCGCTCTGCGGAAAGGAATCCACGAATACCTGCGCCGGCAGAAACACGTGAAAGACTATCATCTTGCCGAATTCGGCGAAGGAGATGCCGGTGTAACGATCGTAGAGCTGAAATAACACCAGACTGCTGCGATTTTCTGACAATATAAGGAGGACTCAACATGATAGGGAAACAGAAGATCCTGATCGTCGATGACGATGAAAATATCGCTGAACTTATATCACTTTATCTTACTAAGGAATGTTTTGACACTAAAATCGTATACAACGGTGAAGATGCACTGACTGCTTTTGATACATATCAGCCCAATCTGATCCTTCTGGATCTGATGCTCCCCGGTATTGACGGCTATCAGGTATGCCGCGAGATCCGCGCACGTTCTGCCACCCCGGTCATCATGCTCTCCGCCAAGGGTGAAGTATTTGACAAGGTACTCGGGCTGGAGCTGGGAGCCGATGATTATATCATGAAGCCCTTTGATTCCAAAGAAATGGTGGCAAGGGTCCGGGCTGTACTGAGACGGTATCAGCCGGTCAAACCTGTCACAGATGACAAAGAGAAAGCAAAATGCGTAGAGTATGAAGGCCTTGTGATCAATCTGACAAACTACTCTGTTGTCTGCGATGACAGGAATGTAGAAATGCCGCCAAAGGAACTCGAACTCCTCTACTGCCTGGCGTCCTCACCGAATCAGGTTTTTACGAGGGAACAGCTCCTCGACAGGATCTGGGGATATGAATATGTGGGGGATACCCGTACTGTTGACGTACATATCAAGCGTCTACGGGAGAAGATCAAGGATCATCCGCACTGGAGCCTGAGCACAGTCTGGGGAATTGGATATAAATTTGAAACGAAATGACGGATTTGAGATAAGATGAAAAGTATATTACACCTGAAATTTATTGCACTTTATATCATATTTGGCTTTCTGTGCCTGTTCACGACTGCAACACTCACGACACAGCTTGTGACAAACCGGCTTATGGAAGATTCATCGCAGACCTTATACAGAGAGGCTACGCTTATTGCCAGCGACTACCTTCCCTCTTATTTCTCAGATGATTCTTCCCTGTATGCCGTACAGGCACAGCTTGCAGCCATGAGGCTGTATCTGGAATCTTCCCTCTGGTTTGTGGACGCTTCAGGTACGATGATCACTTCATCAAATCTGGAAAACACATCATCTCCCGAGGCGATCGAGAATTTTGATCCGGCCGAGATTGGCGGAAACCAGTATATCTCCGGAACATATCACGGATATTTCGATGAAGAAGTCATCACCGTGATGGCACCCGTGACAGAAGGATTTTCAACAAAAGGATATCTGCTGATCCACAGTCCGGTCACCAACATTGAAGAGCGCTGTCATTCCATCATGGCCCCGGTATATATTACGCTGGGCGTCATTTTTCTGCTCTCTTTCATCTTCCTGCTGGGATTCCAGTTCTTTGTGTACCGGCCCTTAAGGAAAATCTCCGAAGCAGCGCAGCAGTATGCTATGGGAAATCTTGAGTATGAAATCCCGGTGTACACCCATGATGAGATGGGATACCTGTCGGCTTCGCTCAACTACATGGCTGCACAGCTCAAAGATATGGATGACTACCAGAAAAAGATCGTAGCAAATGTATCCCACGATTTCCGCTCGCCCCTCACTTCCATCAAAGGCTACGTGGAGGCTATGGCGGATGGTACTATCCCTCCGGAACTGTACAGCAAATATCTGAACATCATTCTGTTTGAAACAGAACGACTCACAGATCTGACCGGGGATCTGCTGACTTTAAATGAATTTGATACGAAGGAATTAATGCTTGACAAGACAGAATTCGACATTCAGGAAGTGATCAAAGGAACTGCCGAATCCTTTGAGGCCGTATGCACCCCGAAGCACATTTCGATCGAGCTGCTCCTGATGCCCGGATCCGTGATCGTCTATGCCGATAAGCGGAAGATACAACAGGTACTCTACAACCTGATCGACAATGCGATCAAATTCAGTGAAAATGAGTCCTCTATAACGATCGAGGTAACCCTCAAAAACGAAAAGGCTTTTATCTCTGTAAAGGACAACGGGATCGGTATCCCGCGGAAAGATCTGAATAAGATATGGGAACGTTTCTATAAGTCAGACCTCTCCCGCGGCAAAGACAAGAAAGGGACCGGCCTTGGTCTCTCCATTGTAAGAGAAGTGATCCAGGCCCACGACGAACATATTAATGTCATCAGCACAGAGGGCGTAGGTACCGAATTCATCTTCTCCCTCAGCAGAGTGATATAACTGATGATTCTTGATCACTCATACAGCATTGGCTGTATACTCTCATCTTCCATATTCTCAGCATCCACCCACACAAAACCGGTGTCTACCTGAGCCTCATTGCCGATCTCGAGAGCAGTCCTCGCCGCTGCTACCACCGTCGCATATCCCATACCGAAGGGATTCTGGACGACAAGTCCGTCAATACTTCCGTCTGACAGGGCGCTCAGCTGATCCTTCCCCGCATCAAATCCCATCATAACAATATCTTCCGTCTTTCCCATACTCTGAAGCGCCTGCGCTCCGAGCAGGACCGTCTCGTCATTCGTTCCGAAACATCCTTTCAGATCCGGGTGTTTCTCAAGATAATAGACGATCGCATCTTCATCACTCATCCTGCCTGCAATGGAATCAATATCTTCCAGCCGGGTCCTTGCCTCATCAGATATATTGTCAGAAGTATCTCCGTCCGCATCCGTCCCGTCACTTTCCGCCTGCGCTTCATCAGCCGCCGTCTGCCCGCCTTCCGCCTCTGCGGTCCACGCCGCCAGTTCTTCCGCCGACACACCCAGCTCTTCCGCAGCAGCCTCTCTCTTTATCTTGTCGATCTGATCCATGTATATCGTCTCCACGATCGATACACCCGGATGATTTTCCGATATCTCCTGCTGAAAAGCAGATACCCGGTCTTTTGCATTGCCGGAGACAGAGTCCGGAACGATCAGGGCCACCTCTCCGCTCTCGCCGATGGCCTCACACAGCTTTTCAGCCCCCATTGCCGCCGCCTCAGTATTATTCGTCATACAGGTGCATTGAATCCCCTGATAGCTGTTACCCGAGTCAAAAGCAACGATTGAAATTCCATTCGCGATCGCAAGGTCAAACTGTACTTCCGATGCATTTTCATCGATACTTGCAATTGCGATCACATCCGGATACCTTGCCATCTCTTCATCCAGGATATTGACCTGCTCGTCGATGTCCTCACCGTCCGCAGGTGCGTTAAAAAGCACTCTGACAGCATCACTACCGCTATACCCGAGCCTTTCATTGATATCATCGGCAGCCTGCTGCACACCTGCCGCCACCTGCTGCCAGTATGAAGAGTTTTCCGTTTTCCCGATCACCGAGATATAGGTTCCCGGCTCAAGGTCAAGTTCACCAATATCAGCATATACCGCAGGTGAAATCGCATCCAGATTCTCCTGCCATTCGGGGACTTCCGGAGTATCCCCTGTAAAAACATCTTCTTCATCTGCAGAACTGCAGCCACAGACTCCCACTGTCATGCAGGCAGCAAGAAAAACTGCCATAAATACTCTTTTTTTCATACTCTGCCTCCATATGATCCAAAACACGATCTGTTCGGTTGTTTATTTCCTGCACTATTGTACTATCATACACCAAAATTCCGAAAAAGAAAGTGATTTTTTTCTAAATTTTCAAAGAAGTACTAAATTTAGAACATCTAAATCTCTTGTATATTCACCTGCATTGTATTAAAATGGGAGTAGCGAAAAGGGACAAGACTTTTTCGGAAATCAAAAAAGGAGGGTACATACTATGGCACACGTAATTAGTGATGAATGCGTAAGCTGTGGTTCTTGCGAAGGCGAATGTCCAGTAGGCGCTATCTCCGAAGGCGATGGCAAATATGAGATCGATGCTGATGCTTGTGTAGACTGCGGAGCATGTGAAGCTGCATGTCCTACAGGTGCTATCTCAGCAGAGTAATAATAGAAAATCGCAGAGTGATCACACGCAGAAGAGACACTGTATCCGGGGAGTCCCCCGCTGCAGTGTCTCTTTTTAAATGCAAAATCAGGTAACAATTTGACGAACGATTGTTTGAAGCGTCTCCACATCCCTGTGCTATAATACCATTATAGTTGAGGGTGTTTTTGATCTGCTCTCAACATGTTGAGGCTGATAAAGGAGGTATAAATATTAATGGGTGAAGTCAGATTCATGATTTCTGAAGCCGCCAAGCAGGTCGATGTGGAATCCCATGTATTACGATACTGGGAAGAAGAACTGGGACTTACGATCGGGCGGACGGAAATGGGCCATCGATATTATACGAAAGACGACATTCAGCTTTTTCGCTGTATTAAGAAACTAAAAGATGAGGGCATGCTCCTCCGGGACTTAAAGCCGCTCATACCTGAACTGAAAGCTACGCGTCTCAGACTGCGTACACCGGAAGGAGAAGGCAGCGCTGGGGGCGGAACGCAGAATGCATCTCCCGCCGCACCTGAATCTGCCGGCTCTGGTGCGGTCCCTGATTCTTCCTCTGGTACAGCATCTTCTGCTGTATCCCTGCAAACCGCTGCATCCATGCAGACAGCGGCTGCCGATCCGGAGACTGCCGAAGTCGTGATCCCGCTGGAAAAGCTGGATCAGATACGCGCTTTATTTGCTGATGTATTCCGGGAAGTATTAAGCGAGAATAACACTGTATTAAAAAAAGACATCAGCAGTACAGTGACTACTGATGTCATGCATGAAATGGATTATCTTCTCCAGGCTAAAGACCGCCGGCAAGAGGAACATTTCCGCAAGCTGGACACTCTGATCCGCCAGCAGCAGGCTAACCGGAAAGAGTCTGCAAAGGCAAATCCCATCATGAAACTCCGAAAGATCTTTACATAGTCCCTGGCACGGACTTTTCCACAGTTCTCACTGCTGCCGCAGTTCATTTCCAAAGCGTGTGTACTGCGGCATCCATGCAAGCCGGACGGTCCCGATCGGGCCGTTCCTCTGCTTCGCGATAATGATCTCCGCAATGTTTTTATCCTCAGTATCCGGATTATAATAATCGTCCCTGTAGATGAACATACACACATCGGCGTCCTGCTCGATAGCTCCGGACTCACGCAGGTCGGAAAGCATAGGGCGCTTATCTGTACGCTGCTCCACCGCACGGCTCAGCTGGGACAGTGCGATTACCGGTACATTCAGCTCACGCGCCAACCCTTTGAGCGAACGGGAGATTTCGGAAATCTCCTGCTGACGGCTCTCATTCTTCCGGCCTCCGCTGCCGCTCATGAGCTGCAGGTAGTCGATGATGATGAGGTCAAGTCCTATTTCAAGTTTATATTTTCTGCATTTTGAACGCATCTCCGATATTGAAATACCGGAAGTGTCATCAATGATCATACGGGAATTTCCAATAGTCCCGGCTCCTTCGATCAGTTTTTCCCAGTCAGTATCCGAAAGATTTCCCGTCCTGAGTACTTGTGCGTCCACGTGGGATTCCAGTGAAAACAGACGGTTCACGAGCTGTTCTTTGGACATCTCGAGACTGAAGATCGCCACCGCAAGATTCTGGCGGAACGCCACATGCTGTGCGATATTCAGCACAAACGCCGTCTTTCCCATAGAAGGTCTCGCCGCGATCAGAACAAGATCCGATCTCTGCAGACCGGACAATTTATAGTCAAGATCAATAAATCCTGTCGGAATACCTGTTACGGTTCCTTTTGTCTTTGACGCTTTCTCGATCACGTCCAGGGCGTTCAGGACTACCTGCCGGATCGGTACATACTCCTGGGAATTTCCATGCTCTACCAGTTCAAAGACCTGTTTTTCTGTTTTTTCCAGGATTTCCTCAAGAGGCTGGCTTTCCAGATAACACGTGTTTGCAGTCTCTTCGTTGATCCGGATCAGTTTGCGCAGTACCGCTTTATCCCGCACGATCTCCGCATAGTATTTTACATTTGCCGATGTCTGCGTCCCTTCGAGAAGATCCTTTACGAATTCCATGCTGCTGATCTCCGGCGGTACATTCTTCGCCTTTAACTGTTCCTGCAGAGTGATCAGGTCAACTGGTTTCCCCTCTTTGAAGAGATCCACCACACTGTCAAATATAATGCCATAAGCTGTCTGATAGAAATCCTCTCCCGTGATGATCTCGGATGCGACCATAACAGCATCCTTATTCATCAGCATCGCCCCAAGCACAGCCTGTTCGGCCTCTATGCTGTGGGGCGGAATTCTCTTCATTGCTGCTTCTATATTTTCCATCAAGAAGTCTCCTCTGTGCTTCTTCTGCGTTTATATCAATGTTTTTCTTACGCTTCTTCTTTTACGACAACTTTCAGCTCCGCAGTAACCTCCGGATGGAGTTTTACATTTACGATATGGGTGCCGAGTGTTTTAATATTCTCTTTGAGAACTATCTTTTTCTTATCCACATCAAGTTTCATCTGCTCTTTGACTGCCGCCGCGATCTCCTTGCTGGATACCGAGCCGAACGTCCGGCCGCCTTCTCCTACTTTGATAGCAAGCTCTACTTTTCCGGCAGCCAGCTCTGCCGCCAGTTCTTTT
>DYCJ01000007.1:19450-25728 GCA_019418195.1 Clostridiales bacterium
CTCATTATTTTTCTGGAGTTTCAGGTCATTGAGATTCTTAGGCGTAGCCTCTGCCCCGAGCTTTTTCGGCAGGATAAAATTTCTTGCATATCCGTCATTTACATTTACGATCTCTCCTTTTTTTCCGAGAGATTTTACATCCTGTAATAATATTACTTTCATCTTTTAAATATCTCCTTCCTCGATCATCTGGTCGATCGTCGCTTTCAGCGCTTTGATCGCCTCGTCCATATTTGTGTGGTCAAACTGTGCTCCCGCGGAGTTGATGTGACCGCCGCCGCCCAGCTTTTCTGCTATGATCTGCACATTCACCTCATCGATGGAACGTGCACTTAAATATATTTTACCGTCATATATCGTCAGGACAAATGATGCCTTGATACCGCTGATATCAAGCAGCTCATTGGCCGCCTGCGCCGCCAGTACTGTAGGGCTGTCAATATCACTCGGGCACTGCGCTATGGCGAACTCTTTCCGATATACCTCCGCCATGCGGACCGCCTCCGCTTTCGCCCTGTACGATGCCATATCATCACGGAACATCTTGCGCACACGGGTAATGTCTGCGCCGCACCGTCTTAAGAACGCAGCCGCCTCAAAGGTACGCACACCTGTCCGGTTCATGAAGTTTCTCGTGTCGATCATGATACCCGCATACAGGCATTCGGCTTCTACTGACGGGATCTTGATATCATCTGCGATATACTGGAGAACTTCCGCAACCATCTCGCAGGATGAGGATGAATACGGTTCCACATAGGACAACACCGCATTTTCGATAACATTGCTGCTCTGACGGTGATGATCGAGCACTGCGATCATCCGCGAACGTCTCAGGAGTTCCGGGCACTCTGTCATCTGCGGTTTGTTCGTGTCAACCACGATCACCATAGTACTGTCAGTGATATAATCCAGAGCCTGATCCGAAGTCAGAAAAATATCATCTTCATACGCCGGACTCTCCGCGATCTCATCATATAATGGCCGCACGGATTCTGTAACTGTATTGATCACGATATGTGCTTTCTTCTCCAGACTTACTACCGCCCTGTAAATACCCATACACGCGCCAAATGAGTCCGGATCCGCAATCTTATGTCCCATGACGATGACCTGGTCTTTCGTCACGATGAATTCTCTTAATGCCTCTGCTTTTACACGGGCCTTCACGCGGGTATTCTTAGCCGTCTGTTCTTTCTTGCCGCCGAAATATGTGATACCGTTGCAGTCTTTGATGACCGCCTGGTCACCACCTCTGGCAAGGGCAAGATCGATAGCCACACGGGCAAACTGATAGCTCAGTGCGTAAGTTGCGGTATTCAGCCCCAGACCGATACTGAGCGTTGCCGAACGGGCATTTCCGATATTGACCTGCTTCACTTCTTCCAGAATGGAGAACTTATCCTCAGCGATCTTCCGATAGCTGGACTTGCGGATGACAACGAAATACTTGTCCTTCTCCATCTTCTTGACGATACCGTCCACATCACCGATGTACTTATTGATCTTTCTGTCAATGAGAGCCACGAGCAGCGACTGGCGTACTTCCTCGACACTCTCCATCACTTCATCATAGTTGTCAATATAGATCAGACCGGCGATCATCCTCTGGTCTTCATTCTCCCGGATATATGCGTTCAGTTCCGTCACATCCCTCATGGAGACTGCCACGAAATACTCTTCCTCCTCCGGGATCTGCAGAAGCTCTTCCTTCTGGCTGAAGCCCTGAAGGGATACACGGCGAAGCTCTACCTGGTAGTCCCGGTCATGATAGGTCACTTCCAGCTCCACATGTTCCATGTCTTCCTTCGGAAAGACTCCCGGATGCAGTTCCGGTATCATCCTGTTCAGATATTTTTCCTTTCTCGGGCCGTCCATGATAGACGCAAACGCATCGTTCTTCCACAGGATACGTCCGTCCTCAAGTGTAATGGCATAAGGAACTGCAAGCTCTTTTAAGAGTGTATGCTCGATTCCTTTGTACTGCGCTGAAAACTGGATCAGATCCGCAAGGATCAGGGACCGGTTATAAAAATACAATCCCCCTGCGATCCCCAGATAGATCAGGATGAATACCGTCATGATAAAACCGGCCCTTTTATCGATCACATAGACCCAGACATCCACTGCTGCCAGAAGGATCGTCATGATCAGCGGCCAGCTCATATACATCCTGAGTTGTCCTTTCAAGCGCATTCTGTTTTTCTTCTTCATATCATTTTCACCTCATCCGCGCCTGTCTGCAGGCAGCGCATAACGCTTATTCTAAAAGAAATACTCAGCCTTCTTCTAAATGCTAACGACTTATTATACCATTTTTTCATGGATTATGCCACTGTATAATCTAAAAACGCCGGACAGGACAGGTATCACTCCCGTTCTGTCCGGCCTGTATGACCGTTCCTTTATTAAATATCTTATACCGATACTTAGCAGGTCGCCCCGCCTTTCATGTGTTTCTGCGCTTTCAGATTGTCATCTTTTCTCGTCAGAAGATCATCCTTAAGAAGCTGTTCCTGCACGTTTTCAAATCCAAGTCTTGCCACAGTATCGGCAAATCTCTCGCCTGTGATCCCCTGCTCACGGAACAGAAGGATCGCTTTCTCAACAATCGAGAGAACTTCTTCTTTATATGTAAATACTTTATCCAGATATCTTCCCTGAGCCACTTTCTTGCCCCAGCGTCCGCCGATATAGATACGGTATCCGTTCATATAATCTTCAACTGCATGGAACGGGCACTTGCCTACGCAGCGTCCGCAGTGGTTGCAGGCAGCCTCATCAATGGTGATCTTTCCGTCAGACATCTTTGCCACGCCGATCGGACAGTTATTCTCGATCTGGCAGACCTTGCAGCCACGGCACTTCTCCAGATCGATCCGGGGAACTCTCTGGCCAATGATACCGAGATCGTTCAGATCCGGCTTCACACAGTTATTCGGACATCCTCCGACAGCGATCTTGAACTTATGCGGCAGTTTCACTTCACGGTAGCCGTGATAGAATCTCTCATGGATTTCCTCTGACAGCGCAAATGTATCGATCAATCCGTACTGGCAGGTTGTTCCCTTGCAGGATACGACCGGACGGACTTTGGAACCTGTGCCGCCTGTCTCAAGCCCCGCCTGCATCAGGTATTCTCTTAAGGGCTCGATATTGTCAAACGGCACTCCCTGGATCTCCATGGTCAGACGGGAGGTCATAGTCACCTCACCGCTTCCGAACTTCTCCGCCGCCTCGGCGATCACTCTCGCCTCGTCTGCCGTGATCTTACCATTCCTTGTGATCACACGGCCGTTGAATTTATCCGGTGTTCTCTTGTCTTTCAGGAAGCCGAGCGCCTTTACTCTCGTCTCCTCCTCTTTCGAGACCTCAGCCCCGGCATTTTTGACTTTTACATCATTAAAGAATGTAGCACCTTCAAGTACAACAGTGTTCTTATAACCGTAATAACGCATTCTGTTCTGCAGGAAATATGCTCTCTTTCCCTTTGCACACACAAGCAGGAGTTTCTCATCTTTGCCGAGGCCTTCGATCTCACCGTTGACCTGACCCAGATTTACAAAGAATGCTCCGCGGATGGCCGGCTCAGGCTGTACGTCCACTACACGGTATCCTTCTGCGGCACCTGCTGCATATTCCGCCGGCGTCATGCTCACAAATGTACCGTCAATCTTGTTCATCAGTACATAAACCGCCTGCACAAACGGATGGATTGCAGTGGAGAACGGCGGAGCATATGCAAAGTCCGCATTCTCAAAGTCATCGAGTTTTGCATCCATATTGATGCCCATGACCGCGATATCTACCATCTTGTCCACTTCGCCCGGTCCGAACACCTGAACTCCGAGCAGCTTCCTTGTCGTTTTATCTGCGATCATCTTTGTGATAAAGAACGACGCATCCGGATAGTAATGTGCCTTGTCGTCTGTCGGCACAAGTGCGGTAATAACATCATATCCTGCCTCTTTCGCCTGTGCCTCTGTAAGACCGGTGCGTCCTATATTCAATCCCGGAAGTTTTACAACACCAGTACCAAGCACGCCCGGATATGTCTTCTGCGCACCTGCGAGCACCTGTGCCAGAGTACGGCCTTCCATATTTGCAGAGGAGCCCATAGGTGACCACTGTCTCTTTCCCGTGATCCGGTTTGTCACCATCACACAGTCTCCTGCCGCATAGACATCTTCAAGATTCGTCTTCATCTGTCCGTCCACAAGGATAGTTCCCTTAAACATCTCAATTCCCGTATTCTCAAGGAATCCGGTATTCGGGCGGATACCTGCAGCCATGATCAGCATCTCGCAGGCCAGTGTACCCGCTGATGTTTTCACGCCTGTTACTCTGCCCTCTCCGAGCACTTTCTCCGCACTCGTCCCGGTGATCACGCGGATCCCGCTGTTCAGGAGATGTTTCTTTGCATAAGCAGCCATCTCGGGATCCAGAATATTGGGCAGGATCTGGGACGCAAAATCGATCACCGTCACCTGGATTCCTCTGGCATGCAGATTCTCCGCTGCCTCAAGGCCGATAAATCCGGCGCCGATCACGACTGCTTTCTTCACACCGTTATTCTCTGCATATGTACGGATAGCTTCTGCGTCATCCGGAGTTCTCATCTTGAATACGCCCGGAAGATCTTTTCCGTCGATTGGGAGCTCTGCCGCGGATGCACCGACTGCGAGCACTAGCTTATCGTAAGGACAGACTTCCGTATTGCCGGTCTGTACGTCTTTTACAGTAACTTCTTTCTTATCCGCGTCAAGGGCAACCGCCTCTTTTCCGATGCGCACTTCTACTCCTGTAAGCCCGGAATACTTCTGAGGTGTATTTACGATCAGCTCATCCCTGCTCTCAATAAATCCGCCCACATAATACGGAAGTCCGCACCCCGCATAAGAGATATCCTGATCTTTCGTAATAACGGTCACTTCGATACTTCTGTCTTCGCGCTTCAATTTAGCCGCAGTTTTTGTTCCGGCAGCGACACCGCCGATGATAAGTACCTTCATCTTCTTTTACCTCTTTTCTTTTTCAAATTCCTGACACTGAGCCCTCTGCCGTTTTCACTCATCCGCCGAGTCATCTTCAAGCGTCCTGACGCCCCGCGACAGATCCGGATTCTTATGACAGCAGTGCTCTTCCCCTGCACACTCCGGCCGCATTGTCGGGCAGACAAAGACATCGCCTCCACCGATCGTAAGAGTCTTGCCATTCACGAGCATATCCGCCATCTTCCGGCGCGCCTCGTCGTAGATCCGCGTCACAGTCGGGCGGGAGATCTGCATCCTCTTCGCGCACTGTTCCTGCGTCATCTGCATGTGATCCAGCAGACGGATCACTTCATACTCGTCGTATGTAAGGTTAATACTTCCGGATGACTCGCAGTCTTGCGGACCAAAACCGGCCACCTGTGGAAGAGAACAAATGCATCGCAGTTTCTGCGGTCTTGCCATGATCTTCTCCTCCCTTCTGCTTCTATAGCTCTGACTATAAGTATACTATGTTATGAACATATGTCAATAATATTCTTTAATAAGACGTCTGGATATAATCCATAGGATTCATGAAATTTTGGTTCATAGAATTTATTTTACCATTAGAATTCTTGCACTTCGGTATCCAATATGCTATATTAAAAACGAGAAAGGAACAACCGCCCACAAGGGGTTGGCCTCGTAAATTGTATAGTAAGATAGAATTACCACCTCTTCACTCGCCAAAGTTACCGGGGTGGTTTTTCTATACTTAAAACATTACTTTAAATTCGCAAATACGAATGTCAGCAATGCAAGAATGAACATTCCAAAAGCGATCAGATCTTTAAAGTCAAACGGTTTCTTGTCCATCAGCACCACAACAACCATTTGAGTATCCCATTTGTATGAAAAAAGAGGCCGCCGCTATGTGCGACAGCCTCCTGTTATTCTCAATTAGTCCTGAACGTACGGCATCAGTGCAATGTGTCTTGCTCTCTTGATTGCTACTGTAAGAGCTCTCTGATGCTTTGCACAGTTTCCTGTGATTCTTCTCGGAAGGATTTTTCCTCTCTCGGAAATATACTTCTTAAGC
Organism: Clostridiales bacterium; assembly: GCA_019418195.1. Lineage (GTDB taxonomy): Bacteria > Bacillota > Clostridia > Lachnospirales > Lachnospiraceae > Mediterraneibacter. The sequence goes on from DYCJ01000007.1 coordinate 25,523, forward strand.
TTTGCTACGTCCTTGTAATCGATCTCGTTATTCTCTTTGCCACAGAACACGCAGACTTTTTTTCTTCTGCGGGCCGGTCCTCTTCTCTTGAAACCGCCTTCCGGTCTGCTTCCCTTTTCGTAAGCCATGATGGTTCTCCTTTCCCTAGTTAAACGGTAACTCCTCATCAATGCCATCCGGGATATTCATAAATCCGTCGCCTGCCG
>DYCJ01000070.1 GCA_019418195.1 Clostridiales bacterium
AAAACCTTGTAAAATAAGGCTTTACGGGCTCTGACACCACAGGACAAAACCACCCCAAACGAGCCAAGAGGTGAGTGCTAATTAATATATTGCTGAAAAATTCCCAGTTTTCACTATTTTCCCTCACACCCTCTTCAACTCCGTATACTTCTCTTTACTTCCATACGCCTTTTCCACCGGATATTTCTCCTCATTCTTCTTTATTTTCTCCAGCACAATTTCATCCATATCCAACCCGCACACATCCGCCATCAAAACACAGTAATTCAATACATCCGCCAGTTCTTCCCTGATCTTATCCTTTTTATCTTCACACCGAACATCTTCCGCACTCCACTGAAAGACTTCCAGAAGCTCTCCTGCCTCCAGACAAATAGAAATAGCCAGATCTTTCGGATTATGGAATTGTCTCCAGTTTCTGTCATCTCTGAATTTTAATATCTGATCGATCGTTTCCTGTTTCATGATTATCTCCTTTTCTTTATAGACCGCATGTTATACTTTCTCCTAAAGTATAACACAAAAAAAGCCCGGTACTTTCGTACCGGACCCTTCTTATGCTTTATGCCCTTTCGGGAAAGATCATCCCTCAATGGCGATGGTCTTTTTCGTCTCTACTGCTTTTGCGTCTTTCTTCGGAATGCTAAGTCTCAGGATACCATCCTCGAATTTAGCCTTCACATCTTCCTCAGTTACAGCGTCGCCTACATAGAAGCTTCTCTGAACTGCTCCTGCATAACGCTCCTTACGGATGTATTTACCTTTCTTATCCTGCTCGTCTTTATCCAGACCTTTTGCTGCAGAGATCGTCAGGTAACCATTGTCGAGATCGATCGTGATCTCATCTTTCTTAAATCCCGGAAGATCAATGTCCAGTTCATAACCTTCATCATGCTCCCGGATATCTGTCTTCATTAAGTTCTTTGCATTCTTACCATACAGCGGATTCTTTCTTCCCCAGAAATCTCTCTCAAACGGGAAATCCATCCAGTCATCATCAAATAAATTTTCTCCAAAAATACTCGGCATTAACATAAGTCATTTCTCCTTCCATTATAAAACATCAGAAACAAATTTTTATGAACCGCTTTCAGCGGCTGCCATCAGCACTCTTGAAGTTGTCTCAAGTGTCGCAAGCTGTTCGAACTGGGGATTCGGTTCCTTTTTGTTCCTCTTCCTTTGTTCTAGTTGTACTATAGCACCTATTACTAGCACTGTCAAGGGCCGAGTGCTAAAAAATTTATTACAACTCAGGCATCTGTTGCCGGAAGCAGGATTTTTGCCTGCATAAGGATCCAGATCTCCCTACAACATCCTAAGCTGTCTATCCGAAGCCTCCGGAAATTCTTTCTTCACCTGCTCCACAATCCTGCTGTATGAAATCTGCGAATCTTCCTTATAAGCAGCGGACACAGTCTCATAATCCCACAGATTTTCCGGCGTTGTATACACGGCTATGGGCCAGCCGTACTCCACGCCGTCTTTTTTGCGCCGACGCCTTCGGAAATCCCGGATCACGATATAACCCTGCATCTGCAGTTCTGTGATCACACCGTCAAAATTTTTCTCTCCGCCTTTCCCGAATCCTGCCATCTTCTTCACTTCAAAGGAATAGAGCTCCCTCTCATCCTCAAAAAGATCCATGATCTTTTTACTCCTGTTGCTGGCAAGTTCATCTTCATACCGGGCGTCAAAATCATATCCGTCCCGCCTGTAATTTGCAAAATAGGGGAACCATTCCTTCGAGATAAATCCGGCTTTTCTGTCAAAGAATTTTCCGTAGGCCACTCTCCCGCTCCGGGCTATGATTTCCCGCCACACCCACGGATCCTGTTCCGGATCTCCGGTCCACCACGAATAAGGATAGACATGATCCTCCACGGAAAAACCCGGCAGTTCATTTGCAAAAAGAGGCAGGAATCCCACCTGATCGATATAATTTATCAGCTCCTCCGGCGTGCGGATGCGCAGCGGATCATCCCAATCCAGCCCGCGCATGATCCATTCTCCTGATTCATTCGGCATATTTCCGCGACCTCCTTATCCGATTTCTCCGGTTATTGACAAAGCAGTCCCGGATCTTTGCTCCTGCTGCCCTGTATTCAAGCATATTCAGACATTTTCTTCTTTCAAAGATAACAGTTCAGCCCGCGCCATGGCTGAACTGTTATCGTAAAGGCTCCGGTCTTACACAGGATGACCTGATATCTGTAAATCCACCCGAAGTACCGCCCTCCAGCATAGCATTTAAGACTTCATGTACATGATATGCCATTTCCGCCGAGGGACGCAGCGGTGTACCGTTCAAAATTGTATCAGCCAGATCTGACGGGCCGATTCCCCTCGAATTGTCAGAGTACTCATTTACAGCCGGGAGCACACATATTTTCTCCGATTCTCTCTGGTCAGCGAGAGCAGACGCTTCCGGGGAATTCAGAAGAAAGCGGACCTGCCCGCCGAACTGGTTCGGATCAGTCAGTATGAGTATCCCTTTCGTTCCATAAATTGTAAAGTAAGCCTGATCTTCCAGCACAGAATCCGCGTCGATGTGAAATGTCCCGGTCACGTCATTTTCAAACTGCAGCACCGCGTTGACCTGGCTTTCATTGGGCGTATCGATCGTCTGGCCGTACAGCGGCGTTCCCGGCACACAGTTTACATGAGTGGGATACGGATACCCGACGATACTTCCCACCCGGGCCACCGGTCCCAGCAGGCTTACCAGAGCAGTCACATAGTAAACCGCGTAATCACATACAATACCGCCGCCCGGCTTACGCAGAAAATCAAAAAGGCTCAGCAGGATATCATTATTCCGGTTAGCAGAAACCGCAAAGGAATGGATTTCCCCCAGCATTCCGCTGTCAATAGCGGACCTTGCTGTCTGGAGCGCTGAACCCATAAATGTATCCGGAGCCGATCCAAGATAAAGCCCTTTTTCCTTTGCCAGCCGGACCAGCTCTGCCGACTTGTTGATATCGTCGGTGAGCGTCTTTTCGGTATAGACGTGCTTGCCATGTTCCAGCGCCGCCCGGATCACACTGTAATGAACATGTGCCGGCGTCAGGTTGACGATCATCCGGATCTCCGGGTCATCGAACATCTCTTCCATAGTAACTGCCTGTATCCCGTACTCCTGCGCTTTCTTCTGTGCGCTCTCCAAATGAGCCGCGCATATGGACTTTACATACAGATTTTCAAACCGGTGGATCATATTTTTCAGGTAAATATCGCTGATCGCACCGGCACCGACTACACCGACGCATACTTTTTTCTGTCCCATACAGATTTCCTCCTGCTTCCTCTGAATCACTTTCTTTTCCACAGCGCCTGTTTCCATACGACCTGTTTCTATCTCTCTGGTTTCTATCCCGCCCGCTTCTATTTCTATCACTGCTCGTCCTTTTCTTTCCGCCACCTCGTCAGTATCATCGGCACCTGGAATGCCAGCATTGCGATCCACCCCACGAAGTTGGCCCACGCAAGGCATCCGAATCCGCCGCCAAGGATGTGGATCATGATCCACGCTGACAGGAATCTCGCCGACATATTCAGGATCGTACTGATCAGCGTTACCTTCAGGTCTCCCAGTCCGCGGAAGAAGCCCTGTATGATATTGGTCGCCGACGGCATAAAATACATAAATGCAATGAGCTGCAGATAGGACACTCCCAGAGTAATGACCTCCTCGGATCCGTCGCTGACAAAAAGCTGCATGATCTGGCGGGAAAATACGAACACGACAATAGCGATCACTGTCGTATAGATGACCTGAAGGATGATGGAGCTTAAGAATCCTTTCTTCATCCTTCTGATATTTCCCGCGCCCTTATTCTGCGCCATAAATGTGGTCGACGCATGGGCGATATTTTGCTGGGGCGTCATAGCGAAATCATCCACACGGTTGATGGCGGTAAATGCCGCGATAAATGCCACACCCTGCACATTGACGACGGTCTGCACGCAGATCTTTCCCAGCTGGATACACATCTGCTGCAGGGCGCTCGTAATTCCGTAGTTGAATGTCCGAAGCAGGATCGAGCCATCGAAGACTTTCCACTTCTTTCCCAGACAAAGTATCGGAATCTTTTTCTTAATATAGATCAGGCAGAACAGACAGCACAGCGCCTCGCTCAGCATAGTCGCCAGCGCGCTTCCCGGGACGCCCGATTTCACCACGACCACGAAGAAGAGATCGAGCACAACATTGAGAAATGCACTGATGATCAGAAAATACAGCGGCACTTTGCTGTCGCCCAGGGCTCGCAGTGTATTAGAAAAGAAATTGTAGATAAAAGTAAAAATCAGTCCCACGAAGACGATACGCAAATACATTACCGCCGAGTGGATAATGTCTTCCGGCACCTGCAGAAGTCTAAGCAGCGGATAGGAGAAAGCGATGAGCAACACCGCGATCGCCGCCGAGAAAGCCAGCCCGCCCAGCATGGTCGTGCTGATCTGCCGCTGCAGCTGTTCATACTTCTTCGCCCCGTACTGGGTGCTCATCAGGATTCCGGCTCCCATGCACATTCCGCTGATAAAAAGGATCACCATATTCATGATCGGGCCTGCGGTTCCCACCGCCGCAAGGGCGTCGTCCCCGACGAATTTTCCCACAATCACGGAATCCGCCGCATTATATGTAAGCTGGAACAGATTTCCCAGCACAAGTGGTATTGTAAATTCTGTAAGCTGCGGGATGATAGGTCCCTTTGTCATATCTGTCGTCATGTCATTGCACCTACGTTCTCTATCGTTTTTCGCGAACCGTTGTGTTCGCCTTTTGGCGGTACTCTTCCGCGATCTTTATCCCTTCTGCGATTTCACACGCCTGCGTGTAATAATATTCCAGCGCAGTCTGCAGGACATTTGCCCGCTTTCCCGCAAGCAGATCGGGACTCAGCTCAATCCTTTTTTTATAGGAGATCAGACGTTCCTCTGTCCGGATATAATTTTCCTGCGTCTCCAGATCGACAATGAGCTGCGGCATATCGCCGATGTAGAGTTTTCCTTCTTCTATTTTCATCGGGATCTTCTTTTCAGCCTCTTTCACCAGTACCGCTCCTTCTTCCATATCTTCTTTCCCTGAAAGAACAGGTTTAAATACTCTATTTTCTCTTCAATGGTTCTCGCCGTCTCCGCAGCTCTTTCATCTGTCATGTCCGTATATTCTCTCAGAAGTGCTTCAGCTTCTTCCGGAAAATGTACTAATCTCTCCAGTTTCACTCCGGCGTCAGATTTAACATAATGAAGCTGGTCAGCCTCTCTTTTGCTGAACGAATTGACCGGAATATCCAGAAGGTTCCCGCCATGGGGAATCACGTCATAATCGTAAAAAAGGGAATTTCCGGTATCAAAAAGAGGCGCCATGCCGCTCAGCCGGTGCTGTCGCGGAGCATATATAAAACCAAAATTGTTCAGATGTCTGTCCGTATTCGTCAGAATAAAATCTGTCAGGATCATATATTCCAGAAATGCCCGCACTTCTTTCTCATCTGCTCCCAGTGAAACCGCCTGCCGGATCAGCGCTTCGTACAGCGATACATCATTGGATACCTTATAAGCTGCCACTATCTGGTAAGCCGACACGAATTCCGTCTCCACAGACGTAAACATCGGGCTGAGAGAACACGGATATTTCCTGCCGCTAATATGGATTGTCCCCACCTCATATGAGACATAATTCTTCCATCCCAGCCGCTCATGCAGTTTCCCGGCGATCACCTCATTTACCGCCTGCTGGCTGTGATAGCTCGGATTTACTTTCAGAAGATATCTCCCGCCGCCGCGAATGATCCATTTTTTCATCATATCTCCGTTGACAGAAGCAGATGGCGACAGTTTTGAAATTCCATCCGAGACGGAGCGTTCCCGCTCTGAATCTGTCAGAATATCGCCAAGCTCATCTCCGAAATCATTTTCGTAGAAATTAAGATCTTTCCAATATAATTCCTGACCTACAGGCTGTATCCAGTAATGATCCGTAAGGCTTAAACCGTAGGATGAGAGCATCAGTGACTGACTGGTCTCTTCGCTCAGGCGGCTCAGCACCTGACGGATGCCCTTCCGCGAATCAGGGATAGCGCGCAGTTTCCACCATTCGCCAAGCCCTGTGCCGTCCGGGGCACAGCCGGCCGGCAGTTCTTCCGGCAGATATACTGAAAGGACATACTCTATCATGCCTGTCTGTACATCTATCTTCATCATCGCAACGTCCAGATCTTTGTGCTTCAGTACAAATAGATCTGTCGTATCTTTTGTATGCTCGATGCTGACAGCAGACTGTGTCATAACCGTTTCCTCCCCATCTTTTAGTTTACAGGACCGTCATAAATATTATACCGTCTTTCCTCTGAAAAACAAGCTGTTCCGCCTTTCTATCCTATAGGACTATTCGTAATTTTCCCTTATACCATAAAACAGGAATACCGCCTCTACAGTATTCCTGTCCGTAATTGTTCTATTTTACTTTTCAATTCCCATTACCGGCAGCCCTCTGAAAGCATTGGTCTCCCGATCCAGAACTACCTGATCCTCTCTGCCTGTATCCAGAACTATATTCTGAACAGAATCTTTTTCTATCTGTACAGCGATTATATCGATCGACATAGATCTTCCGGTGCTCAACATGGCTTCTACCTGAGTAGCAAAACACGATTCTGCGTCCTCGGGTTCCGCTGCCTCGGTTGCCGCGACTATATGATTTACTGCAATATAGTTTCCCTCGCCCGAAACAATATGTATGATCACCGGTGACGCCCCTGATGGTGTAATATTCTCTGCATCAATAATCTCAGAGAAATGATTTGCCGTCACGGTATTATTGTCTCCGCTGATATAGACAAGTCCATACAGGTCATCCAGGCCATTGTTCCGGTCTTTCATCGGAGCCCAAGGTTCGTAAGAGCGATAAAAATGATTAGAGGAAATCAGGTTTTCGGAACAGTTTTTCTCAAGCACTACCATTCCCGGATAAAAGGCGTGGAATCTGTTCCCTGTAACACTCGACCTTGCCACGCTGTCAAAATGCACACTGCTCATGCCTCGCGGGAACACGTTGTTTGAAGCGATCAAAAGACCGCCGAAATTCTGAGCAAATATCGTATACCCCTTATATCCTGCACCCAGCAGATTATCTGTCACTTTCGACGCCTGCCCCCATCCCCTGAGCTCAATACAGCTTCCGCATTCTGCGATAAAATTATCGTGTATGCTCAGAGCATCTGCATGATATACTGTCACTCCATGTTCCAGATACACCAGACCCATGCCGTTTATTCTGAAAGAATCCTGTTCCCCGGCAATGTAGATGCCGGTTTTTCCGTTTGTATATGTATTTTCCTGATTTACAATTCCCGAGCCGTCATCGACAAAATGTAGTCCGTCAATACAGAAGTTCTCAAATTCTACTGAACTTATCCTCGGGCTTCCTTCTCTTTTCACATAAAATGCAGCGCCTGAGAATTCATCTCCCTCTGACGGAATAAGATCTACTATGATCCTGCTGCCTCCCGGCCAGAGTTCATGCAGATTGGGCCATTCATCCTCTGAAACATTAAACCGGATACTCGAAGAGGTAAAACCATGGCCGGATCCCATAATCTTCAAATAGCTGATATCTATCACAACCTGTGTAGCAAGATGATAATCGCCCGAAGGGATATAGATGACCGCTCCCGGCTTCCCTCCGTCATTGATATCTGAATCCGTCTGCCTGCTCTTAATATCCGCAATGATACTGTTGATCACTTCTCCAATATCTTTATTTGGATTTCCTACCGGCCATTCTGTCACATCGTAATAATTTCTGCCAGCCATAAACACGCTCTCCTTATCTGAAACATTCTTTCACTCCGTAAGATTCAAAGTCTCTGATCACCGCATTCCCGCCGTATGTCCGAATCTTAATCTGATTCTGGGCATTTCCTGCAAATATATTATTTGCATGATTATTCTGATACTGATCGGCAAAAATTTCAAGAGAACTCTGATCTGAAAAGATATGTATATCCAATTCCTTTTTCCTTTTCAGGAACAGAATACTATGTGACCCCCCTTTACTCCATCCGTCCGAAACATTTCTGTCCACCTGCATCGTTCCATGCTCAAAATCAAATGTACATATGGTTTTTCTTCCTTCTCCACACCGCAAATCTATTTCCAGCCTCGATGCATCTGTCTTTTCCAGATCTACTCTCATCTTCATCTCAAACGAAATCCCGTCTCCTGCTGTCAGATTCATTTCCTTTTCTTCGACAGTAAATGCAGCTGACCGATATTCGTTCTGTCTCAACGTTTTCAACTCTTCAATCGGAACAAACTGCAATGTATGATCCGGCATAAGCCGCACTTCTCTTGGGAGGTTAAAAAAACCGCACCAGCCTTCTTTATACGTCGGGCCCCAGTCTTTCCAGAACGACATCCATTGCCACTCATTGGCCCATCCTACAATAATCCTTCTGCCGTCCGGCGCAAGAAAAGACTGTGGCGCATAGTAATCCAGTCCCCAGTCGATTTCGCCTGATACCTGCCAGATAAACTTACCCGTATTATAATCAAAATCTCCCACGAGATAAACCGCTTTCCGGTCGCTCTCCCCCATAGGAGAAAACATGAGTACATACTTATCGTCCAGCCGGTAAAAATCCGGACATTCCCACATATATCCCCATTCACCGCGGCTCTCCGCCAGCACATTGAAGAATTCCCAGTGCATCATATCCTTTGAACGGTAGAGCAGCGCCTGTGCTTTTTCGTTCCGACTCGCACCGCATACCATATAATAAATCCCATCATGCTTCCATACTTTCGGATCCCTGAAAAGATCCGACGGCACGCCTTCCGGGGGATAAATTACAGGATTCCCCTCATATTTGGTAAAATGAATCCCATCTTCACTGTATGCAATACATTGTGTCTGTTCATATCCGCTGCCATGGTTGGAAGTTCCGGTATACATCAGGAAAAGTTTTCCGTCATGTTCAATCGCACTTCCTGAGAAGCATCCGCCCCGTATATGGTCATCATACTCCTCACTGGGCGCCAGAGCTACAGGAAGATACTCCCAGTGCACCAGATCTTTGCTGACTGCGTGCCCCCAGTGCATATAATCCCAATGTCCGTAATACGGATTAAACTGATAAAAATAATGGTATCTTCCCTTATAGTAGATCAGACCATTGGGGTCATTGATCCAGCCAGTCTCGGGCATAAAATGATAGTGCTGCCTCATTTGACCGTTCTTCACTTTTTGCTTTTTACTCTCTATCTCTTTCTGAGCCTTTATGATGTTTTCCCGCATTAATATTTCAGACATAGACTCCTCCATCGATTATTATCCTTTTACTGCACCTGCAGTCATTCCCTGTACGATATACTTCTGTGCGGCAAGAGAAATTATCATAACCGGAAAACTAAATAAAAATGCCCCTGCGCACATTGGGCCTAGATCCAGATTATATGCTGACAGGAATCCTGCCAGACTGACTGTAAAAGTCTTTGCATTTGTGCTTGTAAGCAGTAAAGCAATCAGAAAATCGTTCCATGCAAGGAACAAAGTAAATATAAATGCCGTAGCCAATCCGGGTTTGCAGATCGGCAGGATCACCTTTGAAAATGTCTGGAAACTGCTTGCCCCGTCTACGTATGCCGCCTCGTCAAGCGTGGTCGGGATACCTTCATAGAAGCTCAGCATTGTCCACATCACAAATGGCATGTTTACTGCTGCATACACAATGATCAGTGCAATCTTTGTATCATACAGCCCAAGATCACAGATCAGCTCATAAATCGGAACTACAATACTGGAAGTCGGAATCATTTTCAGGCAGAGCACAAGTACGATCAGTACAATAGACAGTCTCGCACCCGATCTCTGGATGGCATACGCGGCAAGCGCTCCCAGGATCAGCGCGATCACTGTGCTGCATACAGCGGCTGTCAGGCTGTTGATCAGAAACTGAAGCGCATCCATACGTTCAAACAGCCCATGGAAATTTTCTACAGAAAATATTTCCGGGAAAAACTTTGGCGGAACTGCTATGACTTCCGTTCCCGGTTTAAATGAGCAGCAAATCACATAGATATACGGTATCAGCCAGAATACTGTAAGGATCACAGATACCCCTATTCCGAGTTTTTTTAATATTTCACCTTTTATCTTCACCTTTTTCTGCCTCCTGTCCGCTCATCTAATTTGATTTTTTCTTCGGATTCCACAAGCTCTGCATAAAAACAAGCGTAAAGATTACCAGGGCTACTATGAATACTACCGCCATTGCACTTGCATATCCTATATCGTTGTATCTGGTAAGCGTTTTATATATGATAATGCTTAAAGTTTCTGATGAGCTGTTTGGTCCTCCTTCTGTCATCGCCCATATAATATCAAATGTACGGGCGGCATCAATAATCCTGACAGATAAAGCAGTCAGAAGCACCGGCTTGATCATAGGGATTTTCACGTAAAATACCTGCTGCAGCATATTGGCTCCATCTATCTTTGCCGCCTCAACAATACTGGTATCCAGCCCCTGAAGTCCGGCAAGAGTCATCAGCATCATAAATGGAACCGTCAGCCAGATATCTGCGATACAACATGCGATCAAAGACCATTTTTCATCGGCCAGCCACAAAATATCGCTGCTGCTTGAAAGTATACCGACACGGGTAAGGAGCTCATTTACAATACCGAAGCTGGAGCTCATCATCAGTTTCCATGTAAGACCTGCAACCAGCGGTGCAATCATGAGCGGAGCCATCATCAATGACCGGATGATTTTGCTTCCTTTGTAGTTCATCTCAAAAAACAGGGCAAATAAAACACCCAGCACCGTTTCTACCGACACTGCCACAAAGATATAAAGCAGCGTATTTTTCAATTGTTTCATAAAACCGCCGGCTGTAAATGCATGTATATAATTATCCAGTCCTATAAATGATCTCTCTCCGGTAATTCCGATTTCAAAAAAGCTGTCAAAAACCATTGATATGATCGGATATACGAGAAACGCTCCCATAAACACAGCTCCCGGCAGGAAGAATAACAGCAATGTCTTTTTTGATATCAATCTCATTTTGTC
>DYCJ01000071.1:0-1002 GCA_019418195.1 Clostridiales bacterium
GAGGAGTATATGAAATATAATCAGAACAGGCGGATTTTTCGTATGTTTTACGCCGCCACTGCCAGTGTAACTTTGTTAACAGGATTTACGAGCCTGGCTGCGGAGAAGGATGCTTTTACGGCAGATACCGGCCTTGTACAGGAGGAAGCAGAGGAAGAAACTTCGTGGGATTTTGCAGATACTGTAACGGATATTCAGGAAGATGCCGTGGATCAGACAAAGGCTGCGGCAGAAGAAGCAAAACGGCTTGCAGAGGAAAAGGCGGCTCAGGAAGCTGCCGCCCAGGCTGAAAAAGAAGCACAGGCTCAGGCAGAGCAGGCTCAGGTTTCATCGGCAGTCAATGCATCGGCTTCCGAGCAGGAGCTTTTGGCGGCACTGATCTTCTGTGAGGCGGGAAATCAGCCTTATGACGGACAGGTAGCCGTAGGTGCGGTTGTTATGAACCGCATGCGCAGCGGATCATTCCCAGATACGATCACAGACGTGATCTATCAGTCCGGACAGTTTACCCCGGCGATGACAGGATGGCTGGATTCAGTCCTTGCAAGCGATGGTTATACAGACTCTGCGATGCAGGCAGCGGCAGATGCGCTGGCAGGGAGCAACCCGATCGGAGACTGTCTTTATTTCAGCACAGGCGGAGGCGGGTACCAATTAGGGGATCATTACTTCCGTTAAACGGGGGTTCCGTTAAAATAGTGGATGGTAATAGCAGTATAATTATGATAAAATAGTCCGGTATTAGTAAAATTACTGTGTATGTTCACGATACCAGAGGAGACAAAAGATGGCAGTCCGGATAAGAGAATATGAAAAAAACGATGCTCATGAAGCGGTAAATATATGGAATCAGGTCGTGGGGGATGGAGAAGCATTCCCTCAGACGGAATTACTGACGGCGGAAGCCGGAGATGAATTTTTCCGGGAACAGTCGTTTACCGGCATTGCTTACGATGAAGAAAGCGGTGAGATTACCGGTCTGTATATCCTTCACCCGAATAA
>DYCJ01000071.1:1012-5101 GCA_019418195.1 Clostridiales bacterium
TCGGACGCTGCGGGCATATCTGCAATGCCAGCTACGCTGTAAAAAAGGGCATGAGAGGACAGCATATCGGGGAAAAGCTGGTAACACACTGCATGCAGAAAGGAAAGGAACTGGGGTTTCGCATCCTGCAGTTTAATGCAGTGGTCGCCTCCAACAGATATGCGCTGAGACTGTATGAGAAGCTGGGATTTGTCCGGCTCGGGACGGTTCCCGGAGGCTTTCTTATGAAAGACGGACATTATGAAGATATCATTCTGTGTTATCATGAACTGTAAAATTCCGGATTTATCGTACAGGCTCATAATTGAAAAACAGCACAAAAACAGATTGATACAGCACAGACAATTCACGTATCCACGGACAGAGGAAGATTGATTCCGGCTCCGGTTACAGAATATAACAGGAAATAGCAAAGCAGGACGATTGCTAAATACAAATCGATCAAACGGAGAACTCCCAAAGGTCAGACATCTCCGTTTGAAATTCGATTTTCGGGACGGGAAAGAAAGCAGCCGGGAGGTATGTATTGTGTACGCACCGTTGGAGCGGCGTCGGCACTTAGAGCGCGTTTTCTGCGCTCTTATGTACCGTTACGCCGCGACCGAGTGAAAACGTGTGCGCTAACAATACATACCTCCCGGCGGACTCTTTCTCAGCCAGATAAATACGAATTTACATCTATAGTCCCAGATTTTTAAACGCTTCTGCAAATGCATTATTGATCGGTTCATTTGCTTCTTTTGCCTGCTTTCTCATATATGCAGCTACATCCCGTTTATTAGCGCTTTTTCCCTCTTTTTTCTTTCTCTCCTGGAAAGAAGAGAGCTTTTCTTTATGGCCGCAGGAGCAGACAAATCTCTGAGCGTCGCCTTTCCCTACCAGTTCCATCTTTTTATGGCAGACAGGACAGCGGGCGTTCGTGCGTCTGGATATTGTCTCCCGGTAACCGCATTCCCTGTCCTGACACACGAGCATCTTCCCGTGCTTTCCGTTTACTTCAAGCATCAGTCTGCCGCACTGCGGACATTTGTGGCGGGTCAGATTATCATGACGGAATGTGCCTTCCGCATTTTTGATCTGGCTGATCAGCGATTTTGTATAATCTTCGATCTCCGCCATGAATTTATCCTGAGATTCTCTGCCCTGGGAAATGGATTTGAGCCTGAGTTCCCACTGTGCGGTGAGTTCGGGACTTTTGAGATCCGGGGGCACAAGGGATAAGAGCTGCTTCCCTTTGGACGTAATATGGATCTCCGCGCCTTTTTTCTCCATGAGGAAACTCCCGAAGAGTTTTTCTATGATGTCAGCGCGGGTAGCCACAGTCCCAAGCCCGCCTGTTTCTCCCAGAGTACGTGCCAGCGTCTGGTCTTTATGCTGCATATACCGTGCAGGGTTCTCCATTGCCGCGATCAGCGTGCCTTCTGTAAAATAAGCCGGCGGTTTTGTTTTTCCCTCTGTGATGGACAGGGAGGTGACAGGAAGTTCGCTCCCCTCCCTGATATCAGGCCATGTGGCGGCTGCCTGAGAAGCGCTTCCTGTGGTGCCGCTATTGTCCGGAACCTCTTCGTCTTCAAAGTCTTCCCAGTCCGCATCATAGATTTCGTGCCATCCGGCTTTCAGGATCTGACTGCCTTTTGCACGGAAGGTTTCATTTCCGATCATTCCGGTCAGGGAAATTTCCTCGTATTCACAGGCGGGAGACAGAACAGCAAGGAATCTGCGGATGACAAGATCATATATTTTTCGCTCATCGTTTGACATATGTTCGAGCTGGACAAACTGCTAGGTCGGGATGATGGCGTGATGATCCGAGACTTTTGCATTGTTTACAAATGATTTGTCCGCTTTGATCTCCTGCATGGAGAGCCGGGATGCCGCCTTACGGTAAGGACCGACGGCACATGCCTTCAGGCGTTCTTTCAGAGTCCCTGTCATATCGGTGGTCAGATAGCGGGAATCGGTCCGCGGATACGTGAGCACCTTGTGGTTCTCGTAAAGGCGCTGCATGATATTTAAGGTTTCTTTTGCCGGGTAGCCATATCGCTGGCTGGCTTCCTTCTGCAGGGCGGTCAGGTCATAGAGAGCGGGAGAGTATGTTTTCTTAGCTTTTTTCTTTACCTCGGTGATCCGGATTTTTGATTCTGCATTTTTGTAAATGGCTTCAATCCTTGACTTGTCAAATGTGCGTCCGGAGTTGGTTTTTGCATCTGCCCATGTGAAAGGAATCCCTTTTACAACTGCTTTGAGTCCATAATATGGTTTCGGAACAAACTTTTTGATTTCTTCTTCGCGGGCATCGATCATGGCGAGCGTAGGTGTCTGTACTCTTCCGCAGGAGAGCTGGGCGTTGTATTTGCAGGTAAGTGCGCGGGTGGCATTGATCCCCACTTCCCAGTCAGCCTCAGCACGGGCCACTGCGGCATGATACAGATTCTCATAATCTTTGCCCGGGCGTAAATGTGAAAATCCTTCTCGGATTGCTTTGTCTGTTACCGATGAGATCCAGAGACGCTTCAGGGGTTTTCTGTTTCCTGCCTTCTCAAGGATCCAGCGGGCGACGAGCTCACCTTCTCGTCCGGCATCGGTGGCGATGATAATGTCGGAAATATCTTTCCGGAAGATCTGTTCTTTAACAGCGTGGTATTGTCTGGAAGTCTGTTTGATCACGACCAGTTTCCAGCGGCCGGGAAGCATGGGAAGAGTGTCCAGCCGCCATGTCTTATACTGCTCGCCATACTCTTCCGGATCAGCGAGTGTGACGAGATGGCCCAGAGCCCATGTGACGACGTAGTCTTTGCCTTCTATATAGGAGTTGTTCTTTTTGCTGCATCCGAGTACGCGCGCGATATCACGTGCGACAGACGGTTTTTCTGCGATCACAAGATGTTTCATGTAAATTTCCTCGTTTCTTTTAAATTGTTTTTATACACTATGGAAACCTTTTCCTATAATTTCGCTTGTGTTTGAGATCAGGATAAAAGCTTCCGGATCATTCTGGCGGATATAATTTCTGAGCCGGACAGCCTGCACACGGTTGAGGGCCGTGAAAATGATATATTTGTCTTTGCCCGAGTAAGCTCCTTTGGCATGGCATACGCTGGCGCTTCTGGTGAGTGTATGCACGATGAAATCACAGATCGGTTCGGGATCATCGCACACCACATTGAAATACTTTGACAGGTTGAAACTTTCTATAAAGTTATCGATCATAAAGGAACGGATCGCAAGGCCGAGGACAGAGTAAAGCCCTGTCTCAATATCGAAGATAAAGAATCCGGCCGCTGTGATCACTGCATCAGATATCATTAGTGCACGGCCGATGTCGAAACTGGAATATTTCTTCAGTATCATGGCTATGATATCCGTACCGCCGCTTGAAGCACCGATATTGAACAGGATGGCAGATCCGAGGGCCGGAAGCGCGATGGCAAAACAGAGTTCCAGCATGGGCTGCTCTGTGAGAGGGCCGCTCATAGGCCAGATCCTTTCCATTGCTGAAAGTGCGAATGAGAGAAGGATGCTGCAGTATGCTGTCTTGGCTGCAAATTTTTTGCCCAAAACGATAAGTCCGACCACGAGAAGGATCATACTCATGACGAGGTTGAAATCACTGGCAGAAATCAGTCCTGTTCTTGCCACCAGAACCGCAAGTCCTGTAATGCCGCCAAAAGTGAAATTGTTTGTAAACTTGAAAAAATAAGTTCCGAATGCGATGAGAAGTGTGCTGCATGTCAGCAGGAAGAAATATTTTAATTTCTCTTTCATTATTTTATCCCCCTCTTTTTCTGCGGTTAAGTACCAGGGCTGTCTGAGTCCCTATCCGAATTGTAATCTCTGGAAAATGAAAAGTCAACGCATTAAGAAAGCACGCCGGGGAATAATAAGTCTCCAGTAAAGAACGGGAAAAGGAGGATGATAAGGTTGGAGCAGCTGGATGCAGAATTACCAATACGGGACATATTTGCAAGAGAAATTTTTGACTGCAGAGGAAATCCGACAGTGGAGGCAGAGGTGCTGGCAGGAGAAGGAATCGTGGGAAGAGTATCTGTCCCGTCAGGAGCGGGCATGGAGGCTGGAAGTAAAACGGAT
>DYCJ01000071.1:5111-9277 GCA_019418195.1 Clostridiales bacterium
ACGGATGATGACAGAGAAATACCGGAGCGGACGGAGAAAATGGTTGAGGTCATAAATACACATATTGCCCAGGAGCTTATCGGACGGAACGTATTTGATCAGGAGGATATCGACAAAGCCCTGCTCCGGCTGGATGGAACGGATGATAAGAGTGCACTTGGAACCCGTACAGTCTTCGGGGTGTCTGCCGCTGTCGCATGTGCCGCCGCGGCAGCTCTTAAGCTGCCCCTGTATCGTTATCTGGGCGGAGTGCAGGCGAAGAGTATGCCGGTACCTGTGGTCACTGTTACAGAGAGAAGAAGGATCATGGTGGCCGATACAGGGAAAGGCATGGAAAACAGAACGGGACAGTATGGAATATTTCTTATCCCCGCAGAACATCTCCCGTTTCGCACACAGATTAAAATGTGCGTAGAAATATGCCGGAGCATGGGAAAAGCGTCCGCGGACATCAGGGAGACACTGGGGATGTTGAAAACGGCAGTTGAGCGTGCAGGTTTTCAGGCAGGGCAGGATGTTACTTTCGGGATAGATGCATCAGCTGCGAAACGATATGACTGTGGACAGAAGTGCTACAGATTTCCGGGAGAAATCGGGAAAAAAGGCAGAGGGCTGCAAAGAACGTCACAGGAAATGACAGTATATTATGATGAACTGACAGCAGAATTTCCCATTTCTTTCATTGAAGATCCAATGGACTGTGAGGACTGGGACGGCTGGGCAGAGATAACAGAAAGTTTAGGAGACAGAATACAGCTTTCGGGCAGTTCTCTGTACCGGACAGATATAAAACGTCTGGAAAAAGGGATCAGGATGGGAGCAGCAAATGCCATTACTGTAAGAGCAGACCGGGCAGGGACTCTGACCGAATTATCCAATGTGATAAAAATGGCACAGAAAGCCGGATACGGCGTGTCACTCGCACACAGCACCGGAGAGACATCAGACAGTCTGATCGCCGATCTTGCTGTTGCATTCCGTGTCTCCCGGATACAGGCAGGGGGGCTCTGCCATATGGAAAACATGGAAAAATACAACCGGCTGCTTCGAATTGAGGAGAGGGTCGGAGAAACAGGTTGACAAGAAATAAGACGCCCTGTATTATTGTACTAAAATGATAGTACAAAATGCGGGGCGGTTTTCAGGCTGAAACAGCAGTGTTGAGACAAGGCAGCATGAGTACGGAACGGGGGAAAATAATGCAGGAAAATTTAAGTTATGAGAAACTTTCAAAACGGGCACTGAACTGTATGTATACGGCCGGCGCTGCCACAGGAGCGGCCGTACTGGCAGTGATCGGAGCTGTTGACTATTTCTGGATATTTCCCGGTAATATCACTGTAGGGAAATGGATTTCGCTCATTCTCGCTGTCCTGACACTTATTGATGTACTGGTCAGCCCTTATTTCAGATATCACAGGTACCGTTACAGCATCAATGAGGAGTGTATTGACATCATTGAGGGATATCTGTTCGTAAAGCGTAACATTGTTCCTGTTGAGCGGATACATAAGATCCAGACGAAGAAGGGACCGGTAGATCAGATGTTCCGTGTGGCAAAGGTGATCGTGACGACCGGAGGCGGTGATGTGACACTCTCTTTTCTGGAGGATGAGAGGGCGGAGCAGATTGCAGATAATTTAAGAAAACGGATCAATGAGATCGTATCGGAACAGAGAATGCAGAGTGAACAGGCACTAACAGGCAGCAGGGAGTGATGCAGCATGAAGCATACGGGAAGAAGAGAAATGAACATGAAAGAAAATGAGATGAGGCAGGGCAGGAGATTCCGCAATCATATATCGGTCATCCTGGAGCAGACCGGTGCAGTGACTGCGGCTGTTTTCGTGCTCATTGTCACGCAGTTGTTTCAGAGTATAGACGAGCTTACGGAATCAGATCTTTCTTTTATTACAAGTAAAGGGGTTCTGATATTGATCGGTGCGATCGTCCTTCTGGCGGCCGGCCTGACCGGGCAGGTGCTCGTCTGGGCGAGAACGTACATATCAATCGAAAAAAATGCCATCGTCATAGAAAAGGGCAGAGTCAATAAAAAGAAGAATACGATCGGTATACGGAATATTTCCAATATCAATCTGGAGCAGAATCTGATCGAGATGCTGTTCGGTACCTGTAAGGTGAAGCTGGACACGAACAGTCTGTCCACAGCGGACAGCACAGATGTAAAGATCGTGCTGAAGAAATCCGATGCACTGTGGTTCCAGCAGGAAGTTACAAGAAAGATGGAAGAGGCGGCAGGCCGCATCCCCGCAACGGGAGCCGGCTTCGGAGTATCAGACGGAGTGACAGATGCATATTCCGCCGGGGGAGAGCCGGAGGATTACGATGTGCGTGCCGGAATCGCAGACATCATCCGGCATGGCTTCTTTTCTATCAGCATCCTGTCAGTAGTTATTTTTCTGCTTGCCATTGTTGGAACTGCGGTGAGCGTTGCCGAGGTGATCGGGCGGGCAGACCTGACGGCGTCTCTTGCAGGTTCGGCAGCAGCCATTGTTGCGGCGGCTTTTATCATACTGTCTGCGCTCTGGGATACAGTGAAAGATTTTGTCAGATATTATGATTTCCGGGCAAAGCGTCTGGACGATAAGATTTATATTAAGTATGGATTCTTCAAGAAAGCAGAGTATACGATCCCCGTGGATAAAATACAGGCGCTGAAGATCCGTCAGTCGTTCCTTGCAAGGATCGGGCACAGATATATGGCGGAGATCGTCAATGTGGGAATGGGGGATGACAAGGAAGAGCAGCATTCTTTCCTTGTCCTCTACTGTACGGAAGAAAAACTGAGAGAAAGGCTTTCCCTGCTCCTTCCGGAGTTCGCGTCTTCTGCATCGCAGCCTGTAGACCGGCTGCCTGCATCGGTGTGGGCTGCATGGACAATTCCGGCGGCAGTGTATATCCTTGTTGTATCCGGCAGTGCGCTCATGTGTAATGAACTAGTGGGGAGCAAATACAGGCTGTATATCTGGATCGTATCAGCAATTTTGATCCTGCTCCTGCTGGCTGGCATGATCTTAAAATACCGCACTGCCGGGGTCGGGACGGATGACCGGTATTTAAAGATCGCCGGAGGATATTTTGCCAGACAGTATCTTTCCGTGCAATACCGGAA
This sequence comes from Clostridiales bacterium, assembly GCA_019418195.1. Classification (GTDB taxonomy): domain Bacteria; phylum Bacillota; class Clostridia; order Lachnospirales; family Lachnospiraceae; genus Mediterraneibacter. Next base: position 8,245 of record DYCJ01000071.1, read on the forward strand.
CATCCAGTACGCAGAATTTTCCCAGAACTTTATCGCGCGTGCCTGCGGGATAAAGAAGGGTGAGATTCATCTGCTGGCATCCTCGGCAAATACAGCTCACGCAATACCATATTTCCGCGGAGATAAAGATAAGTTCATAAAAAGAAATATGCTTCACTTTTAAACTCCTCCGGATAGTGTTATACTAATAGGGCGTAAAAAACAGCAAGGAGATATGAGTATGAGCATATATGATCTGACAGCATATGAAGTGATCCGGGACAAGGAACTGTCCGACCTGAAATCTCGGGGAGTTCTTCTGAAACATCAGAAAAGCGGGGCGAGAGTGCTGCTGATGGAGAATGATGATGAGAACAAAGTGTTCGCCATCGGTTTCCGCACGCCGCCTTCGGACAGTACCGGAGTGCCGCATATTATGGAGCATTCTGTACTTTGCGGGTCAAGAGAATTCCCTGTAAAAGATCCGTTTGTGGAACTTGTGAAAGGTTCTCTCAACACATTCTTAAATGCGATGACCTATCCGGATAAAACAGTGTATCCGGTTGCAAGCTGCAATGACAAGGATTTCCAGAACCTGATGCATGTATATATGGATGCGGTATTTTATCCGAATATTTATCAGAATGACAAGACATTCCGCCAGGAGGGCTGGAGCTATCATCTGGATGACCCGGACGGAGAGCTGACGCTGTCTGGCGTTGTATACAATGAGATGAAAGGAGCTTTCTCGTCACCCGAGGGCGTGCTCGACCGCGTGATCCTGAATTCGCTCTTCCCGGATACTTCTTATGCAAATGAGTCCGGAGGTGATCCGGAGGTGATACCGGAGCTTACCTATGAGCAGTTCCTTGATTTCCACCGGAAATATTATCATCCGTCCAACAGCTATATTTATCTCTACGGAGATATGGACATGGAAGAGAAACTGAGATGGCTGGACGAAAAATACCTTTCTGATTTCGATCAGATCGAGGTGGATTCCGAGATCCGGAATCAGCAGCCTTTTACGGAAATGAAAGAGATAGTACAGGAA
>DYCJ01000071.1:9287-11075 GCA_019418195.1 Clostridiales bacterium
GTACAGGAATATTCTATAGCAAGCGATGAAAATATTTCTGATAATACTTATCTTTCTTACAATAAGGTGATCGGAACCTCTCTGGATGAAAAACTGTATCTGGCATTCCAGATCCTGGATTATGCCCTGCTGAGCGCTCCGGGCGCGCCGCTCAAGAAAGCGCTTCTGGATGCCGGTATCGGTAAGGATATCATGGGTTCCTACGACAACGGTGTGTATCAGCCGATCTTCTCCGTGATCGCGAAGAACGCTAATATAGAGCAGAAAAAAGCATTTATCCGCGTCATTGAAGATACGCTGAAGAATATTGCCGAGAACGGTATTGACAGAAAATCACTGCGTGCCGGAATCAATTACCACGAATTCCGCTTCCGTGAGGCTGATTTTGGAAATTATCCGAGAGGTCTTATGTACGGACTGCAGCTCTTTGACAGCTGGCTCTATGATGATGAGAAACCGTTCATCCATATGGAAGCGATCCCGACGTTCGAGTTCCTGAAGAGTCAGGTGGAAACCGGGTATTTTGAAGAACTGATACAGACTTATCTTCTGGATAATACACACGGATCTATTGTGATCATCCGTCCGGAGCAGGGACGCACTGCAAGGATGGACCGTGAGCTTGCGGAAAAACTGCAGTCATATAAAGACAGCCTGTCACCGGAAGAGATACAGAAACTTGTACAGGATACGAAAGAGCTGGAAGAGTATCAGGAGGAAGAGTCTGCACCGGAAGATCTGGAGAAGATCCCTGTGCTTCACAGAGAGGACATCTCCAGAGAAATCGCGCCGATTTACAATGATGAAAAAGAAATCGACGGCGTGAAGATGGTGCACCACAATGTAGAGACGAATGGCATCGGCTATGTCACATTGATGTTTGATCTTTCCGGCATCAAAGAAGAGAAACTTCCCTATGTGGGAATCCTGCAGAGTGTGCTCGGCATTATTGATACAACAAATTACGAATACGGTGAACTGTTCAATGAGATCAATGTCCACACCGGCGGTATCGGTACATCCCTGGAGCTTTATACAGACGTGACGAAAGTAAAAGAAAAAGATTTCCGCGCTACATTTGAAATCAAGGGAAAAGCACTGTACCCGAAGATGGATGTGCTCCTCTCTATGATGCGGGAGATCCTTATGGAGTCAAAACTGGATGACGAGAAGAGACTCAAAGAGATACTTGCCATGCTGAAATCCCGCCTGCAGATGTCCTTCCTCTCATCGGGACACACCACGGCGGCACTCCGCTCCCTGTCGTACACTTCGCCGATCGCCAAGTTCAAAGATGATACGGACGGCATCGGATACTATGAAGTGGTCAAAGAGATCGAGGAAGACTTTGAAGGACATAAGGAAGAACTGATCCGCAGCCTGAAAGCGATCGCGGCTAAGATCTTCCGCAAGGATAATATGATGATAAGCTATACATCGGCGGAAGAAGGAATTGAGCCTATGGAGAAGGCATTTGCCGCAGTGGGCAGCAGGCTCAATGATGCGGCGGATGCGGGAGCGGACGCAGATGCAGCAGATGACGTATCCGGTCCGTGCATCCTTCACTGCAGGAAGCGCAACGAGGGGTTCAAGACTTCATCGAAAGTGCAGTATGTGGCAAGGACAGGGAACTTCATAGACGGCGGCGCCGAGTATACGGGGGCGCTTCAGATCCTGAAGGTCATCTTAAGCTATGATTACCTGTGGCAGAATATCCGCGTGAAAGGCGGAGCTTACGGCTGCATGAGTAATTTCAACCGGATCGGTGAGGGGTACCTTATTTCTTAC
>DYCJ01000072.1:0-3805 GCA_019418195.1 Clostridiales bacterium
TACTCCCGCGATCTGTATAAAGAAAATGGTTTTAAAGAAAAGGAAAAGGCGGAAGAACTGATCGAATACCTTTCAGAAGAGCAGCCGCTTTCCTGCGTCGTTGAATCAATAGAAAAGAAGAAAGAGAAGAAGAATCCGCCTCTTTTATATAATCTGGCAGAGCTTCAGAACGACTGTTCCAAGCGCTTTAAGATCAGCCCGGATGAGACACTCCGTATTGTGCAGGAATTATATGAGAAGAAGCTGGTGACATATCCCAGGACCGATGCCCGCGTGCTTTCTACAGCGGTGGCAAAAGAGATCACAAGGAATCTGAACGGACTGTCCAAATATGAGATGGCAGCTCCGTATCTGCAGGATATTCTGAGTCTGGGAAGTTACAAAAACCTGGCGAAGACCCGCTATGTCAATGACAAGCAGATCACAGACCACTATGCGATCATCCCTACGGGGCAGGGCCTGCCGGCGCTCAAATCCGTTTCAGCAACTGCGCATAAAGTTTATGACCTGATCGTCCGGAGATTTTTAAGCATATTTTATCCTGCTGCTGTCTACCAGAAGGTATCCATTGTCTCAAAGATGCGGGGTGAGAGTTTTTTCTCCAGTTTTAAAGTGCTGGCGGAAGAAGGATATCTGAAAGTGGCCGGAGTCCCGCAGTCTAAGGATCAGACACCGGATACGGGGCTTTTTGATGTGATCAAAGCTCTGAGAAAGGGGGCAGTCCTTCCGGTCCGGTCACTGGAAATCAAAGAGGGAGAGACATCTCCCCCGAAGCGGTATAATTCCGGTTCCATCATCCTTGCCATGGAGAACGCAGGACAGCTGATCGAGGACGAGGAACTGCGGGCCCAGATCAAGGGAAGCGGGATCGGCACAAGCGCTACGAGGGCAGAAATCCTGAAGAAGCTGATCCATATCAAGTATCTGGGACTGAATAAGAAAACACAGATCATCACTCCTACATTACAGGGCGAGATGGTATATGATGTGGTGGATAATTCTATCCGTTCACTTCTGAATCCTGAACTTACCGCAAGCTGGGAAAAAGGGCTTACCTATGTGGCGGAGGGAAGCATCACATCGGACGAATATATGAAGAAACTGGACGACTTCATCACGCGGAGGACCGTGGGGGTCAAAGGTCTGAACAACCAGTATCAGTTAAGAGCCTGTTACGACAAGGCAGCAGGTTTTTATAAAAAAGGCCGGAAGACCGGCGGAAAGGAAGAATAACAAATGGAAGCATTGACAGTAAAGGAACTTTATACACTTGACGAGACGATCGCAAAGGATATCTTTGAGGGAGTGACCTATCCGTGGGAAGTCCTGCCGAAGATCAGCGCCTTTATCGTGGAGCTTGGCAATACTTTAAGCGAGGAAGAATATGAGAAGCGCGGAGAAAATGTGTGGATCGCGAAATCTGCAAAAGTGGCACCTACCGCTTATATCAACGGGCCGGCGATCATCGGGAAAGAAGCGGAAGTACGCCACTGCGCGTTCATCCGCGGAAATGCGATCGTAGGAGAAGGCGCTGTCGTAGGAAACTCTACAGAGCTGAAAAACGTGATCCTTTTCAACAAAGTACAGGTACCTCACTATAATTATGTCGGTGATTCCATCCTGGGATATAAATCACACATGGGAGCAGGATCTATCACATCCAATGTCAAATCTGATAAGAAACTGGTCGTTGTAAAGACACCGTGGGGCAATATCGAGACAGGTATGAAGAAATTCGGCGCTATGCTTGGAGACGAAGTAGAAGTGGGATGCGGAAGCGTCCTTAATCCGGGAACTGTCGTGGGCAGCCACAGCAATATTTATCCGCTGTCATCCGTGCGCGGGTTCGTGCCTGGCAACAGTATTTATAAAAAACAGGGTGAAGTTGTAGAAAAACGATAATATTCTTAAGAAAAATTAAGTTGACAATCCTAAAAGCGTCCCGTATCATTGTATTAAAGAAATAATACAGTGGTGCGGGACTTTTCTGCACAGATATGCAGGACATATTCAGAAGCGCCCGCAGGATAGGAGGATTTATGCTGGAAATACAGGGATTGAGCAAATCTTATGGAAATAATATAGCAGTAGACAATGTGAATTTTACTGTACCGGACGGGCAGATCGGGATTCTGCTCGGACCAAATGGAGCTGGGAAATCTACAATTATCAAGAGCATTGCGGGACTCCTGCGCTACAAAGGAAGTATTCGTATCCAGGGGCTTCCGGCAAGAACCATTGATGCAAAGAGAGTATTTGCCTACGTGCCGGAGATCCCGAGCATGTTTGACGCACTGACAGTCAGGGAACATATTGAATACATCAGGATGGCCTACAGCAGTGATATCACGGATGAGGAAGTTGAAGAGATACTCAGGGAATTTGAGATGGATGACAAGCAGGGGAAACTGGGGAATGAACTTTCCAAAGGTATGATGCAGAAAGTGAGCATATGCTGTGCCCTTGCGGTGAAGCCTCAGGTAATCCTGCTGGATGAGCCTATGGTAGGGCTTGATCCGGCCGCGATCAAGAAGCTGAAAGAAGTCGTGGTGGATCTGAAAAGCAGAGGGACTACCGTGCTGATCAGTACCCATATGCTGGAAATGGTGGAAAATCTGTGGGACGTTATGTTCGTGATGGAGAAAGGACATATTATCGGCTCTTATACAAAAGAGGATGCAGAAGGAAGGGATCTGGACGATCTGTTCTTTGCGATGACAGGCGGTGAGAAAGAATGAAAGCGCTGATTTATCTTACAAAGAGAAGCTTTATTAATAATTTGAAACGTGCGGTCAGAAAACCGTCGACCCTGATCGCCTTGATTTTTGGAATAGTGTATGGGGTATTTATTATATTTTCTCTTGGGACGCTTGCTGTCAGTGTGCACATAGATTCGGTAAACGGACTTCTGGCGATCCTTTCAGTGTGGAGTATCTACGGAATCCTGGGAAATTTTATGGCATACTCATCGCGGAAAGGGATCATATTCAGACCGGGGCATGCGCATTTTGTATTTACGGCGCCTGTAAACCCTAAACTGGTGCTTGTGGCAAGCGCATGGATGAATTATCTGGCTTCCGTGATCATATGGCTGCTGATCGGTATTGCGGCGGTTACGGTATTCGGTGTATCCCCTGTGGGTGCTGTTCTGATCGTGTTTGCCGGCTGCGTGATCGAACTCATTTTTGAGATGTCCGTGATGGTATTTCTATATACGAATGATCATCTGCCCGAAAAATTCATAAAAGCAGTCGGGATACTGATCAAAGTCCTTATGGCTGCATTTACACTGGCAATTGTACTCTATTTCAGGATAAACGGTCTGTCTCTTGAAAGTGCATGGGCGCTGCTTGATATGCCGTGGCTTCAGATGATACCGGTGATCGGATGGCAGATCGCTGCATACAGGCTTATCCTGCTGGGACCGACCGTGCTCAATGTAATATGTACGGTTCTTTACCTTGGCGTGGTTGCCGTTTCGGCCGCCGCTGCGCTGCGCATGAAATGCGACGGCGGATATTACGAGGAGGCGGCAAAATTTGCCGATGACTATGCGGAACTGAAAAAGAGGCAGAGAAACGGAGAAATGGTATTCGGAATGAACGGCAGGAAACGCAGTTTCCGCCGCGTCAGGGAAAAGATTGCCGGAACAGGTGCAAAAGCAATCTTCGACAGACAGCTTCTGGAATACAGGAAAGAGAGGTTTTTCTTCTTTGATAAGTTCACTTTGATCACGATCGTACTTGCATTTGTATTTTCCTACGGACTCGGAGATTCGGCAGCAGATTCGGGGTTTGCCCAGCTG
>DYCJ01000072.1:3815-4795 GCA_019418195.1 Clostridiales bacterium
TTGTAATGAGCGGCTATCTCGGAAAATGGGAGAGTGAATTGAAGAATCCTTACCTGTTCCTTGTCCCTGATACCCCCTTCAGAAAGATGTGGTATTCAACGCTGACAGAACATATCAAAGCTATTATCAACGGCTGTATTTTCTGTATACCGATCGGAATATTCTGGCATGTGCATCCGGTCGAGATTGTATACTGCGTTCTGATCTACGTGGTAATCCAGGCAGACCGTCTGTATACCACTGTTCTTGCCCAGAGCCTGCTCGGGGACGTATTCGGAAAGACCGGGCAGAATATACTCAGGATGTTTATACAGATGGCCCTTCTCGGTGCGGGAGCCGGTGTTGCAGTTATAGCCGGAATCTTTGTAAATATGGATTTTGTCTTCCCAATTGTGCTGATCTATAGTATGATGGTTACAGTGGCAATGGGCGTTCTGGCGTCTCTGAGATTTGATACGATGGAGCAGCTGGTATAGCCCGGCAATGACAGGAGGTAATACATATGCTAAATGATAATTATGTGACAATGGAAATCGGCAAGACAAAGCATATCGCTCTGATCGCTCATGACGGCAAGAAGAAGGAACTGGTAGACTGGTGCGACAGAAATAAAGAAATCCTGAAAGGACATTTCCTCTGCGGAACCGGCACAACGGCCCGTCTGATAGCAGACAGGACGGGGCTTCCTGTAAAGGGATTCTGCAGCGGTCCGCTCGGAGGAGATCAGCAGGTAGGCGCCAAGATCGTTGAAGGCCAGGTAGACTTTATGATCTTTCTGTGGGACCCGCTGGAAGCACAGCCGCATGATCCTGATGTAAAGGCTCTGCTGCGTATTGCAGTTGTATATGATATACCGGTAGCAAACAACGTTGCAACGGCGGACTTTATGCTGTACTCAAAGTTCATGGAAGAACCATACAGCAGAAAAATTGAGAATTTCAATAAGACGATCGAAGAGCGGGCGAAAAAACTGAAGTAAC